>JBBQOA010000154.1:0-8904 GCA_038330465.1 Pyrinomonadales bacterium | reverse complement strand
AGATTCGCGAACTGATCGCCGAATTACGCGAAAAAGGCACGACGGTTTTTATGTCCACACATATTTTATCGGATATCGAAGCATTGTGCGATAATGTCGCGATTCTGCGCGGCGGACGCCTCGCCGCGACCGGCAAGCTCGACGATCTGCTGAACGCGGCAGGCGAACAGCAATCGTTCGAGATCAACGTCAAAGGCGTCGCGGCGGACAGTTTGCGGGAATCTTTAAGCAAGATCGACGGCGCGACCATTTCAGCCAAGCCAAGCGGCGCGAATATTCACGTTTTGGAAGAAACTGACATCGACAAAGTTCTGCAAATCACCCGCGCGAAAGGCGGACGGCTCGTTTCCGTCCAGCCCGTCAAACAATCGCTCGAAGAACTTTTTGTCAGAGAAACCAAATAACCCGTTTTGTGCGAAGCCGATCAAAATTTCGAAAAAGAAAACTTCGGAATAGGTGATAGATGATAGGTGATAGATGATAATTAAACCGAGCTGCAGATATCAATGAGGTAAAGTTTTTCACTGAAAAAGCAATCACCTATCACCTATTCCGAAACTATTTTTCTTGAACCGATTTTTTAATGGCGCTTGGCTTTATCAGCAATCCACAACTTCGAAACAACTTTTCACAACCCAAATCTTTATTCGCGGAGCCGGAAACTTACTTTTTAAAGCCCGAAAGTTATTTTTCACAACTGAAAAATAGCTTTCGGAGCGGCAAATATTAAATAGCAGACGGGCAAATCAAGATCTACTCGGTCTTGATCGCCGTTACCTTCCAACGAATGCGGGCGCGGTCGTCGTCGGGCGCGAATCCGTCGATCCGGACGGCGACGTCCATCTCCTGTTTCGGGGCGAGTTTCTTCTGTTGATTCGGGACGACCGTTAAAGTCTTATCCTTGATAACCTTACTGTTGAGATCGAGCACGGCGACGTTGATCTCAAGTCCGACCAGAGTTTTATCGCTGAGGTTGCGGAGTTTTCCGGCGATCTGCATCATAATTCCGCCGGTGCCGACGGGCGAAGACCAGGTGTGTTCTTCGTCGTTTTCGGCAATGATCTTTTTCGTAATCGCGGCGAATTCGGGCGAACCTTCACGAAAGGCGCCCGAGAGAATCATTTCCTGCTGTTCCTGCATCGACGGCTGTATTTTCCAAATCACAAAGACGCCGCCGCCGACCAGCACAACGGCGATCAAGATGGCAATCAGAAAACTTTTATTCACGATGAATTCCTCCTTCTTCGGTATTTTGCGGTCTGACTTTTTTTGTTAGACATTTGTTTTCCTAATAAGTTCCAATAGGTTATCATTTTAGACAAGTAAAACGAAAACTCTTGTTCTTAGATGCCGAATATTGCCGCGAAAGATTTCCCGCTTCCTGAATTTGTCGAAGTTGCGCTTCCCTTGCCGCTGCGGCAGACCTTTACCTATCGTTTGCCGGTCGGCTTGCGCGAAAACATCAAAACCGGCGCGCGTCTGCTTGTTCCCTTTGGTAAACGGCAGCTGACGGGTTATGCGGTCGCCCTGCACACGCGGCTCAGCAACGAGATCGAATTTGATGAAGCCGCGCTTAAAGACGCACTCGAACTGATCGACGAAGAACCCTTAATAACCGAAGAAATTCTCAAACTAACGCAATGGACGGCGGATTATTACGCTTCGAGTTGGGGCGAAGTCCTCAAAGCATCGCTGCCCGCCGGAATCAACGCAAGCGTCGAGCAGATCGTTTCGATCACCGCCAAGGGACGCGACGAACTTCTGAAAGTCACGACCGCGAAAGCCGTTAAAACGCAGGTTCTCAAGTATCTTGCCGCGAGCGAAGAAACGCCCGCCCGCGAATTAGCGAATGAGTTCGGGACGTCCGCCGCCCAGCGCGCGGTCCGCGAACTTTCTAAAACGGGCTGGATCACGACCTTTCACCGAACTTTGACGGCGCAGGTCAAGCCCAAACGCCGTAAAGCGGTCCGATTGCTCGCGCCGGAAAACCATCAATCAAACGGCAAACCGTTAAACGATGTCCAGCAAAAGATCATCGAAACGCTTTTGAAATTCGGCGGCGAGATGCTTTTTACAGAGGTCATCGAAATTGCCGATGTCGGCGCGTCGTCGATCAATACGCTCGCCAAACACGGTATTTTGGAGGTCTTCGTGCAGGAAGTTTTGCGCGATCCGTTAAAAGACGCGAAGATTCCGGACATTTTGGATCTGACTTTGACGGGCGAGCAGGAAACGGTTTTAATCGAGATCGAAAAAGCCCTGACAAACGCACGATACAAAGCCTTTCTGCTTCATGGCGTGACGGGCAGCGGCAAGACGGAGATCTATATCCGCGCGATGAAACACACGCTCGACGACGGAAGATCGGCGATGATGCTTGTTCCCGAGATCGCGCTGACGCCGGTCTTTTCAAGACGTTTGCGCGCGGTCTTCGGCAATGAGGTCGCGATCCTTCATTCAAACCTTTCGACCGGCGAGCGTTTCGATGAATGGCGGCGCATTCGGCGCGGCGATGCGCGAATCGTCATCGGCACGCGTTCGGCGGTCTTTGCGCCCCTGCAGAATCTCGGTCTGTTGATCGTTGACGAAGAACACGACGGTTCGTATCGGCAGCACGAATCGCCGTTTTACAACGGGCGCGACGTTGCGGTCGTCCGCGCCAATTTTGCAAAAGCGGTCGTCGTTTTAGGATCGGCAACGCCCGCGCTCGAAACCTTTCACAACGCGCAGACCGGCAAATACGAATATTTGCGGCTGCCGAACCGGATCGGCAATCGTCCGCTTGCCCGCGCCGAAATCGTCGATATGCGGATCGTTTTCAAAGCGGTCGGAAAGGATATAAGTTTTTCCCAAAACCTCGTTGACGCGATCGAAGAAACCCACGCGAAAGGCGAACAGTCGATAATTTTGCTGAACCGGCGCGGCTTTTCGCAATTTGTGCTGTGCCGCAGCTGCGGCGAGACGATTCGCTGCCGCAATTGCGACATCACTTTGACGTTTCACAAACGCGAAGCGCGGCTGATCTGCCATTACTGCAACCACCGCGAAAAGGTTCCGCACAATTGCCCCGACTGCAAAAGCCATTTCCTGTATTTTATGGGCGAAGGCACCGAGCAGATCGAAGATATGCTCAAACGAAAATTCTCGCACCTCCGCATCGCCCGCGTTGACCGCGATACAACTTCGAAACGCCGCGAGATGGAGAACGTTCTCGAACGCTTCAGCGACGGCGAGATCGATATGCTCGTCGGCACGCAGATGCTTGCGAAAGGTCACGATTTTCATAACGTCACGCTCGTCGGTGTGATCTCGGTTGACGCCGGACTTGCGCTGCCCGACTTTCGTTCCGCCGAACGAACCTTTCAGCTTTTGACGCAAGTTGCCGGTCGCGCCGGTCGCGGCAGTCTTCAGGGAAAGGTTTTGATCCAAACATATTATCCCGAGCATTACGCGCTCAAACACGCGCAGACGCAGGATTACGACGCGTTCTATAATGAAGAGATCGAATTTCGCCGCAAATTAGCTTATCCGCCGTTCGCCGCGCTTGCTTCGATCCTCATCAAACATTCGAATTACAATTATGCTTTTGATAACGCGCAAACCTTAAAAGATTGTCTGCAAAAAGCCAACAAAGATAATATGTGCCGTATATTAGGAGTTGCACCCGCGCCGCTCGCCCGGCTCAAGAACGAATTTCGTCTGCAAATTCTGGTCAAAGCAAAGAACCGCTCAGTTTTACGCGAAACGCTCGATTTCGCGCTCCACGCCGCCGAAGAAAAGTTTTGTGATCTGAAAATTATTAATGTCGAGATCGACCCGATCAATCTATTGTAAAGATTCTTTGAACTTAACTTGTAAATAAATGTCCGCGACCTTGAGCTGACAGCCGATCGATTCGAGAATGACCGTCTCGCTTTCATCCTCATAGATTCGCAAAAGCCATTGATTCGGCGTTTGTTTGATAAAATGCTCGATAAAGATTTTGTCCTGCTCAATCAAAAGACATTCTTTGAGGCTTTCGATTTTCCGGTAGGTTTCGAGTTTTTCGGTTTTGTCGCGAAAACGTGTTGACGTTGAGAGAACTTCAACAACAAGCGTCGGATTTAATAAAACATCAAACTCTTCATCGGCAAATTGCGGTTCGCCGCAAACAACTACGACATCCGGATAACCGTAACGGTCAGCTTTCATCCGAACGCGCATATCGTTCAGATATGTTTCACAATTTTTGCCTTTCAGACCAAAGCGAAGTTCGGTTCCGACATTTGCGCCGATCAAATTATGCTCACGGCTAGCGCCCGCCATAGCGATGATCTGACCGTCAATATATTCGTGTTTGTCCAATGCTTCGCGCTCAAAAACAAGATATTCTTCGACCGTGTAATTTTTTTTTGACCCGGCTGGATTGCGTTGGCTCATAACTCTCAATGTTAATTGATTCTTGTTTTATTGCCAAGATCGATGAATGTTCAGTGGGCGCTCGACTCGCTGAGTTTGCATTGAAATAAAAAAAGGGGAAAGGGAAAAAGGGGGAACTCATTCGAGGATTAGTCGAATTTGATCTGCGAATAAATTTCACTTAAAGAGATCTTGCAATTAATTGAATCGATCGAAATAACGTCTTCCCGATTGCCGTAGATCTTGTAGATCCATTGATTCAGGGTTTGTTTATGATAATGTTCCGCGCGCATTTCTTCTTCTTTGATCAGCATTATTTCGCGCACACTTTCCATCGATAGATAGCGGTCGAGCTTTTCGGTCTTATCGTGATAGAGCGTGCCCCGCGACATGATCTCGACGATGACGGTCGGGTTCAGCAATATGTCGAGTTCTTTGCCCTCGAATTTCGGCTCGCCGTTGACGATCACGACATCCGGGTAACAATAATTATGCGGTGCCAGTTTGACGCGCATATCGTTGACATAGACTTCGCATTTATGTCCGCGGACGCGGCTCCCGATGGCGATCGTCGTATTGCTTCCGATCAGATTATGACGGCGCGACGAACCCGTCGAATTTAAGACCTTGCCATTGGAATATTCCTGTTTGCCTTCATCGCGGCGTTCAAACTTTAAATAATCCTCCGCCGTGTAAATTTTTTCCGTTTGCGTTAGAATTTTTTCACTCATACTTTTTTACTCCTTGATATGTGTTGATTGTATTTTAGGTTGGACTTTTGCAAGATGCGTTTTATTACGCTCTGCGTTGTCAATTTTTTTGGACGAACTAAAAAAATTTAGGTAACTTAAATTATAAACATTTTTATCAAAGATTTAAACAACATTATTTATATTATGAGATTAAAAGAATTAGCCGCGCAAACCTTTGCAAACATTGAGCAAGGCGATGAAGACCTGGAGATTAGAAGCGCCGCCGGACTCGATCTGGCGAACGCGGGCGACATTACGTTTCTGGCAAATCCGAAATATACGCCGCAAATTCAAGCGACCAAAGCGAGCGCGATCTATCTTAACGAAAAGGAAACCTGCGACCGCCGCGACATCGCCATCTTACGCGCCAAAGATCCGTATCTTGCCTATACGAGAGCTTTGCGGATCTTCAATCCCGCGCCGCCGGTGGCGGCGTCGATCCATCCGTCGGCGATCGTTGACGAAAGCGCCCAAATTGCCTCGACAGTCGAGATCATGGCAAATGCCGTCATCGGAAAAGGTTGTGAAATTGGCGAAAAAGTCCGGATCTTTCCGAATGCGACCATTTATGAAGGCGTTAAAATCGGTGCAAATTCTGTAATTCATTCAGGTGTTTCGGTCAGGGAAAACTGCGAGATCGGCGCGCGTTGCATTATTCACAACAACACGACGATCGGTTCGGACGGCTTCGGCTACGCCAAGGACGAAGAACGACATTGGTTAAAGATCCCGCAGGTCGGACGCGTCGTGTTAGAAGATGATGTCGAGATCGGCGCCAATTCGGCGATCGATTGCGCGTCGGTCGGCGAAACGCGGATCAAAAAGGGGGCGAAGATCGACAATCTCGTCCAGATCGGTCACTCCTGCACGGTCGAAGAAGACGCGCTGATCTGTTCGCAGACCGGCTTGGCAGGAAGCTCCGTCATCGGCAAACGCGTGATTCTTGCCGGACAGGTCGGGATTGCCGGACATCTGCGCGTCGGCGACGATGTCGTCATCACGGCTAAATCGGCGACCTCGCACGATGTCGAAGAGGGCAAGATCATTTCGGGCGTGCCCGCTTTTGACAACCGCGATTGGCTCCGGTCGATCGCCGCCTTTCGCCGTTTGGGCGAGATGGCGCGAACCATTCGCGATTTGGAAAAACGGCTCGCGGAACTCGAAAACGGCGGGTAATCACAAAAATTAAAATCGCCGGACAGAATTAGTTAAATCCACATCTGCCGGCAATAAAGTAGGGCGCGCGCGCGCGCAGCCAACTCCGCGACCGCCCGCCTTACAGACGTTTTATCAGTTATTCGTAAATTGGATCATCATAATTGGTCGGACTGTTTATTATAATTTTCCAAAAACTTTTATCTTCAAGACCTTTTCTTTACTGAACACTGAAACCAGCCAACGGATTTCCGTAGAAAACGTCCGTTTTCCAGGTCGCCGCATTCCATTTATCAAGATTTCCCAACACTTTCACGGGCACCACGATTTTGTATTCGGTGAGATCGATCTGCCCCGTGAAAGCGTTCGGCGCGATCCAGCCTTTCTGGTCGATCGTAAATTTTGTTTCGCGCACCGGCGCGCCTTTGTAAAGGATTTTGACGGTGTATTCGCCGGGTTTATCTCTGGTGAAAGTCGCCTTCGGATATTTTGTCCTGATCCAATCGTTGTTTTCGACGATGAAATTATTCCAGTTAAATTCCCAGAGTTTGTAGAAACAAACTTCCCTCGACAAAAAACATTCCTCGCCGCGTGTTTGCGTTGAGTTGACGGTTCCGCCGTCATCGGTCGAGGCGATTTCCTGATTATTGTAAAAAAGTTTGGCTTCCAGATCCTTTGCCTCTAATTCGCCTTTGAACCACATAAAAACAAGCGGTTTCGGGTCGATGTCCCAACTCGTTTCGCCGGAATATGTAAAGCCGACGTAACCGACCGGCAAGCTCCAATCGTTATCGACGTAAAACAAGAATTTGTTTTTCAATCGGGCATCACCGCTTGAAAGCGACATTTTATTAACTTTGAATTTGCCCTGAAAAACGACCTCGTTGGTTTTGACGTTGGTGATTTTAACGCCGTAAGTTCCCGTTGTAATGACGGCTTTGGTATTTAAAAGCTCGCCCGAATACGGACTCGACACTTTGACCGTCTTATCAGAAGATTCAAATCCGGTATCGAGAGATTCGGTGAACCAGCTTGATCCGTCCGGGTTGAACCATTCCGCCGAATAACGCATCTTGCTGCTCGAATCGTAAAAAATATCGAAACTGACCTGCGGCAGCCAGCTCGTGTAATCGTTTTGATTTGGGAACTTCCAATAATGATCGTCCTTTTGAATCTTTATTTCGAGCGTGTCTTTCAAAAAAACCTGTTTGGCGGTCGGTTCGATCCGTTTGAGAAGCTCAAAACCGCCGGTTTTCGAAGTACGGGTTTGATTCTGATTCTGTTGATTTTGGGTTGATGAATTATCAACACTGGTCGGTGTTTCGGTTTGCGGTTTTTCAGTTTTTGGCAATTTCGGGATTTTTAACGGAAATTGTGCCGAAATTGTTTGAAATCCCAGTCCGACCGCGACTAAAATCGCGAATGCTGCCATTGAATATTTTTTCATAATTTTTATCCTTCCTTATTTCAGTTAGAGCGAGTTTGATTGCCGTTCTGTCGGCGCGGTCCCGCTGTTCACCTTGATAAGATAATTCGGAAAAACCATTTCACCTCAAGGAACTCCGAAAACATTCGAAATCGCGAAATCATCAGATTTTTTGCCGGCAATAAAGGTTATTTCTTCGTCATCGCCTCTTTTCAATGCGCTTTCGACAGCGACATCAAAAAAGACCGTAATCGTCCGCGAAAGAAATTTCCCGTTGTCGGCAAAGCGGTCAAAAATTAAACTTACTTCCGAAAATCCCAAACTTTGATAACCCGGCTGAGTGTTGCGAATGTAGGCAAACATTCCGAGCCGCGTCGAGTTTTTGTCGGGTTTGCGCACAATTTTCAGCTTGATGAGATCAACTCCGCCAACCTTTCTCTCGGAAGTGACGGCTTCGCTGACCGGGATTGTTAAATCGCCGCCGCCGTTGTGATAATCCTTGATCGTCAAGCTCAGTTTGCCGCTCATTTTTCCTCCATTTATTTTTGCCGACAATTTTCAATGAAAAGTTAGGGAAGCCGTTCGAATCAAACTTCCCAAACTCGGATTCCCAAAATCAGCAACTAATAACAACTGATAAATTCCCTATAAACCCAGCCGAGAATGACATATTTGCTTTTCCGGTAAGTGCCGATTTTGACCCACGACTTGCCGTTATCATCGGTTGCGTCCTTTTCGATAAAAACGATCGTCCCGTTTCCGACCTTTCCGATGATCCGACCGTTCGGCAAAGCCCGCAGATTGAGCGGCGTGCCGGTCGGGTCGGTGACCTTACATTGTTCCGCTTTGACCGAATTTCCGGCAAAAGCCAACACGACGACTAAAAATATAAAGCAAATTGTGGTTTTCATAATTTTTCTCCTAAGTTCTCTTGTTTTTTTTCAATCAACGATTTTTATTGCCTTTTTTATCGGCTTCACTTTGTTGTTCACCTTGATAAGACAATTCGGGAAAAACATTTCAACATTATTTTTGATAAAACTTGAGGTTTCCCCACATTAAATCTTCATTTTTCCCAAGTTCGGTATAAATAAGCGGGACCGATCTGTCGAGTTCTTTTGTAATGACGAGAGGCTTATGCATCCGTTTGCCGGTCGGCTTTCCATTTGCCGA
>JBBQOA010000153.1:0-8923 GCA_038330465.1 Pyrinomonadales bacterium | reverse complement strand
CGGCGAACATCAAACGCGACAAAGCTTTTTTTGAACGCATCGAAGCGGACGAATTTATTTTCACGGATTCGGGCGGCGGCATCACGACCAAGGCGGAAGACGTCGCGAGTCTTGATAAACCGGCAGGCGAATTCAAGCTCGTTTCCTATATCGTCGATCAAATGAAGGTTTCCGTTTACGGCAAAACAGCGGTCGTAACGGGTCGGACAACCACAATTTCACGCGGCAAAGACCGCGAAGTAACAAACAAAAGCAGATTTACGGACGTTTTTGTCAGGCGCGGCGGACGCTGGCAATTGGTCGCCGGACATTCTTCGCGGATCCGCGAGCCGCAAAAATAAGCTTTTCAAAAAAGAACTATTCAAAGAGATCGTTTACGGAGATAAAAATGAAAAAAGAAAATCAGCGAAAAATTACACTTGCTCTGATCATTGCGGCGTTTGGCTTTTACGGCGTATTGACATTGTTCGGTTCGCGCCCATTGGTTTCGGCGCAAACCAATGCAACGCCGACACCGACGCCCGCGCCGACCGCTGCCGCTGAATTTGATCAAGCGGCGGCGATCGCCAAATTGAAGGAACAGATCAAAGGCAAAGAAAATGAGCCTGCCGACAAAGTTTTCAAAAACATCCAAATGCTCAAAACCGTTCCGGCGGGAAGGCTTTTGGCGATTATGGAATTCGGTTATGCACGGTCGCTCGGCGTCAACTGCACGCATTGCCACACGCCCGAAAAATGGGAATCGGAAGACAAAAACACCAAACAGATCACCCGCGAAATGGCGGCGATGATCGGAAAAATAAACGGCGAACTTTTGAAAAATATCAAAAACCTCGGCGCCAATCCGACCGTCAATTGCACGACCTGCCATCGCGGCGAGGTCAAACCGGCGTTAAATTTACCGACGCTGAAAAGTTAAAATTGTTTATGAACGCGAGGTCAAAAAAATTTGCGCCGGTCGCCGATTTTTTCATTTTGTCGCTAATGCTCGGCTGGTCGGTTCCGGGGCAAAATAAAACCGTTGCCGCAAATTTTGAAGTTCAAAAGATCGCCAAAGACATTTACGCCGTCATTCGCACCGAACCGCCGTCGCTCTGGTTTAATCCGAACGCGGTTTTTATCGTCGGCAAAAAGGATGTGACGGTCGTTGATTCAAACATCAGCAGCGAATATACGCGCGAAGTGCTCGCCGCGCTGCGGAAGATCACCCGAAAACCTGTGCGCTACGTCATCAATACGCATTGGCACGAAGATCATATCATCGGCAACCGCGTCTATCGCGACGCTTTTCCTGCCGTCCGGTTTATCGGTCATCAATCAACTTTGACGGATTTGCCGACGATCGGCGCGGCGAATCGAAAAGGATCAATTGAAAACGGCGCGGGCTTTGTCGAGCTTCTCAAATCGCAGATCGCCAAAGGCGAAAATCTCGTGGGACAAAAACTTACCGAAGAAGAACGGCGCGGTTATTCGAGCGACATCAAGCTCATCGAAGCATACCTCGCCGAAGCGCCGAATTTTCAAATAATTTTACCCGATTTGACGGTCGCGGATAAACTTGAACTAAACGACGGCAAGCGCAAGATCGAGATTCTCTTTTTAGGCAGAGCGCACACGGGCGCCGATCTGGTCGTTTATCTGCCGAAAGAAAGTGTCGTCGCGAGCGGCGATCTGGTCGTTGCGCCCGTGCCGCTCGTCGGTTCGACCTCGTATCCGCTCGAATACGGCGCGACGCTCGAAAATCTTTTGAAATTAAACGCCCGCGTCATCATTCCCGGACACGGCGCGGTTTTTCGCGATGATTCATACATTCGTTTGATGATCCGGCTTTTAAATTCGATCAAAGAGCAGACGGAAGCGGCGGTGCGGCGCGGCGAAACATTGGAAGAAATGCGAAAAAGCGTGAATTTAGAAGAATTCAGAAAATTATTCGCGGGCGATTCGCAGCACAAAAGTTTTATCTTTCAAAATTACGTTTTTCTGCCCGCAACCGCCGCCGCGTATCGCCAATTAAAGGAGAAAAAATGAGGTCAGAAATTGAGAGAAAATATGAAATTATCATTCGTAAAAAATAGAACATTTGGTTTGTTTCTGTTATTCATTGGACTAACGCAAATTGTTCAAGGACAACAACTGCAAAACCTGTCCGTTGCGCCCGATTCACCCCGCTGGATTTTGGAAGGCGAAGCCAAACCGGTCGAATATCAGGGACGCAAATGTCTCTATCTCAACGGCGGCGGCGCGACTTTGAAAGATCTGGAGATGCGCGACGGCGTTATCGATGTCGATGTTGCAACTCCGGCAAATCGCGGATTTTTCGGCATCCAGTTTCGGATCGAAAACGACACCAACGCCGAATGGGTTTATCTTCGCCAACATAAATCCGGGTTGCCCGATGCGATGCAATATACGCCGGTCCTCAATACCGGACTTAACTGGCAGATCTACAGCGGTCCCGGCTTTACCGGCGCGGTCGAGATTCCGAAAGATGTCTGGTTTCACCTGCGGCTTGAAGTAACGGGCGCGCAGGCGAAGCTGTATGTCACGGATCTGGACACACCCGCGCTCATCATCAGCGACTTAAAAAGCGGCGTTCAGAAAGGACAGATCGCCCTTGCCGTTCTGACCGGCGCGACCTATTTCTCGAATTTCGAGGTGCGCGAAACGCCTGCCGCAAATTGGGAACGCCACTTTCCGCCGATGCCGGCGGGAATTCTGACCAAATGGAGTTTGTCGCCGTCCTTCGACGCGCTCGCCCGCAATCTCGAACGCCCGCTCTCGCCGTCGGAAATCAAAACCATCGAATGGCAGGATGTCGAGGCGGAAGCACCCGGATTTGTGGTCATCAATCGTTATCGCGAGAGTCCGCATCCGCGAGTCACGTTCCAGAGCGATTTCGCAAAGCGTTTGGAACCGCAGCCGGGAATAAAGGTCGTTTATGCACGAACCATCATCCATTCCGTACGCGAACAGGTCAAGAAAATTTACATCGGTTACAGCGATGATGTCAGCGTTTTCCTCAACGGCAAGATTCTTTATCGCGGTCGCAGCGCGCAGAATTTCCGTGACCCCGGATTTTTGGGAATCGTTAGTCCGGATAACGACGCGCTCTACATTCCGCTCAAAAAGGGCGACAACGAATTGATACTTGCCGTCAGCGAACTCGGCGGCGGCTGGGGATTCATTTGCCGTTTGGCGAATCCGGCGAGTTAAGCTGTTTAAGCCAAACATTTTAGCAGAAATCTACAATGTTCAAGACTTTCAAAAATTGCAAAATTTTATTCGCCGTTCTTTTGGCGAGCGCAAATCTTTTCGCGCAGGAAGATCCGTTCGCGATCATTGAAAATTCTTTACGGGCGCTCGGCGGGAAAAAAGAGATCGCGCAGATTCGCAATATCAAGGCGTTCGCCGATTGCACGGGACCGAACGGTCAATACACGACCGAAACAGAAGCGCGCGAAGCCGTTCGTAAATCGAAAGCCGACGGTTACGATTTCATCAAAGTGACGACCAATCTGAAACCCGAAGTTTACGAAGCAATCGTTGACGAAACAAGGTTGCGGGAAATTCGCGTCATCGGACACGCCGACAGCCGTTTTGTCGGACTTGCGAGAGCTTTCCGAGCCGGACAGCAGATCGAACATCTCGATTCGTATCTCGAAGCGCTGCTGCCCGCCGACGCGCCCGTCAAAGGTTCGGTTTCGGACATTTATCTCTATAATCCGAAAAACTGGGAAAGCATCGATTACCTCGACGAAAGCAAAATTCCCGAGCTTGCGAAATTAACCGTGCAATCGAATCCGTTCGTCACGCCGACGCTTCATCTCTTTAAATTCACGTTCGGCAAAGGTCGCAGCGAAGCGTCTTTTATGGCGCAGCCCGACATTCGTTTTTATCCGCAAAAGACGATCGATTTTTGGACGGGAATCAGCAAAAAATATCTGGCGACTGCCGCGCCGATTGAAAAACGCGAAAAATATATCGCGATTCGCAACAAAATTGTCAAAGCGGTCTTTGATGCCGGCGGGCGCCTTATGGCGGGTTCTGACACGCCGGAATGGCTGATTTTATATGGCTTTAGCTCCATCTCGAAATGATCGACCTGCGCGACGCCGGACTTTCAAATTACGCCGCGCTCGAATCCGCGACGCGCAATCCGGCGCTTTTTTTCGGAACGATCGACAAAACCGGAACGATCGAAAAAGGCAAAAAAGCTGATCTTGTGCTGCTTGAAGCAAATCCTTTGGACGACATTGCCAACACGCAGAAACGCGCGGGCGTGATGCTCAAAGGCAAATATTTTACGCAGACGGAAATGAATAAATGGCTCGACGAGATCGCGCCACGCTTCCGCCGCGCTGTGGACGAAACAAAATAACTTTATGAAAACAATCTTATTCGCAACAATTTTTTTACTTTTGATCAATTCAATGCTTTTTGCCCAGAACACAAAAAACGAGGACGTGAAAAACGCGTCCGAAATTCCCGATAAACTTTTTGCGGCGATGAAGGCGAAAAGTTTTGCTGACATTCGCGCTCTTTTCACGCCCGAAGGTCAGCTCGTCGCGATCGACAAACCGCGCGACGGCAAAGGCATTTCCAAAACGCGCGTGTTTACCGCCGAGAGTTTTGCGAAAGCGATCTCCGAAGCGAAAGGCGCCGATTTCATCGAAAAAATGCCGAACAAAGACGCGCGCATCACGGGCGATCTGGCAATCGTGACGGGTCGCTACACATTTTACGTCGGCGAAAAATTGTCGCATTGCGGGACGAACACTTTTAATTTAGTGCGAGCCGAAACAGGTTGGCTCATCGCGAACGCCGCTTCGACGCTCGAATTTCAATGCGAACGCGATCTGAAAACGGTCGAGATCGCGCCCACGGAAGCCAATCCGGCAGATGTTTCAACGATTGACGGGATTATCAAAGCATTTTATGAAACGGTTTCGGGCGGCAAAAGCATTGCGCGGCAATGGTCGCGCGACAAAACTCTCTACACGAGCGACGTTCGTTTTGTCGGTTTGAGCAAGCCGGACGGAAAAATTCGCGCGTCGATCATGAATCACGCAAATTACGTCAACACCATGAACGAATATTTCGTTGCGGAAGGTTTTTCGGAACGCGAACTAAACCGCATCGTCCGTAAATTCGGCAACATTGCGCACGTTTTTTCCGTTTACGAATCTTCGACCGAAGGCGGCAAAGAAAAACAGCGCGGCATCAACAGCCTCGAGCTTTTCTGGGACGGCACGCGCTGGTGGATCTCCGCCGTCAGCTGGGACGAAGAACGTGCGGGCAATCCGATTCCAAAAGAGTTTTTGCCGAAAAGTAAAAAATAAATCGCGTCGGATTGTTTTTCAATTTGCCTTGACGAAATTTCTCTCTACAATTAAAGCAATTCAAATCTTGGAGAAAACCAATGAAAAAATTGCTTTCTGTCTTGGCTGTCTTTGCCTTTTCCGTTAATTTTGTCTTTGCCGTCGATATGAGTAAAGAAATCAATTCCGCGACCGAAAAAATTATGCCGAAAGTCGTCGAATGGCGGCGGCATCTGCATCAGTATCCCGAACTTTCAAACCGCGAATTCAAGACTTCGAAATTTATCGAAGAACATCTGCGCGCGCTCGGTTTGGAAGTAAGAACCGGAATCGCGAAAACCGGCGTCGTCGGAATCTTGAAAGGCGCGCTGCCGGGACCCGTCATCGGACTGCGCGCCGATATGGACGGTTTGCCTGTCAAAGAACGTGTCGATCTGCCGTTTGCATCCAAGGAAACCTCGGAATACAACGGTCAGACCGTCAGCGTGATGCACGCCTGCGGGCACGACACGCACGTCGCGATGCTGCTCGGCACGGCGGAAGTTTTGACTGGAATGAAGGACAAATTAAAAGGCACGGTCGTCTTTATCTTTCAACCTGCCGAAGAAGGCGCACCGGCGGGCGAAGAAGGCGGCGCGGAATTGATGGTCAAAGAAGGCGTTCTCGATAATCCGAAGGTTGACGCTGTGTTCGGCATCCATATCAACGCGCAAACCGAGATCGGACAGATCAAATATAAATCGGGCTCGTTTATGGCGTCGAGCGATTGGTTTTCGATCAAGATCAAGGGCAAACAGACGCACGGCGCGTATCCGTGGCTCGGGATCGATACGATCACGACCGCCGCGCAGATCATCAATGGCTTGCAATTAATTGTTTCGCGCCAATCCGAACTGACGAAATCGCCGGTCGTCATCACCGTCGGCAAGATCAACGCGGGCATCCGCGAAAACATCATTCCGGAAGAATTGACGCTTGCCGGAACGATCCGCACGCTCGACGCGGCAATGCAGAAGGACGTTCACGAAAGAATCCGGCTGACCGCGACGAAGATCGCCGAAAGCGTCGGCGCGACGGCTGAAGTTTCGATCGAAACGAAAACTCTGGTTACTTATAACACGCCCGAACTCGTCAAAAAAATGCTCCCGTCGCTCGAAAAATCAGCCGGAACAGAAAATGTTCTCGAAACCGAATGGGTCACGGGCGCGGAAGATTTTTCATACTACGGCACGAAAGCGCCGACCTTTTTCTTCTACGTCGGTGGAATGCCGAAAGGCAAAAATCCGAAAGACACGGCGGCGCATCACACACCCGATTTTTTCATCGATGATTCCCGCCTCGATGTCGGCGTCAAGGCGTTTTGCAACATCGTTTTCGACTACAAATAAAGGTCAAAAGTGAAAAGGTGAAAAAGGGGAAAAGTTTTGTTGATAATACTCAACTGACTTTTCCCATTTTTCACCTTTCCCCCTTTTTCACTTTCTAAGCCTGCAGATGCGCTTCGACAAACCATAAAGATTTATCGATGCCGCGCGAGACTTCCGTGAAAATATCCGCCGTGTCTTTGTCGCCCAGATCATCCGCGTCATCAATGCTCACACGAACTTTTTTGCCGAAATCCGCCAGTGCATTCGAGAGCGCGTCAACGTGCGCTGCGCCGTCCGAAATTTCGAGCGGATATTCGCTCAAAGACGAATTCTGCGCCGCGACGCGCACCGTGCCGAGCGCGACGCCGCCGAGCGTCGTGATGCGTTCGGCAATCAGATCCGTGTAGCCTTCGGCTTCCGACGCGACCTGGTCGAAAAGCTCGTGCAAAGCAATAAAATTCATTCCCTTGACGTTCCAATGCGCCTGTTTCGCCTGCGATTTCAAATCGCTCGCGTCCGCTAAACGCTGATTCAAGATCTCAATAAGTTTTTCCCGTTTTCCTTTTGCGATGTCGATTTTTGTATTGTGTAATTCCATAATTATTTCCCCTTCGTTTCCCTTTTCTGTCTTAGAATTATTCTAATTCTAATCAATTTCAATGTCAACAGCCGAACATAAATTTTCCAACCTTTTACAGACGAGCGGCATATCTATAAAATATAGGGTTTTATGATATTTCTGCAAAACACAAATTCAAACACTTCATTTAAGGCGGTTGAAAACGTCAGAACGATCTATCAGGTAACGCGGGAATCGATCGATAATCTGACGAATTCGATCTTTGACCGGCTCCCGTATATCGTCGCCGGAATCCTTGTTTTATTGATTTTTTGGCTTCTCGCCAAACTTGTCAAAAAAATATTTTGGTCAACTTCGGGACGCACGCGGCTCGATGAGCGTCTGCGGATCTTGTTTAGCCGTTTATTATTTGTCCTGACCGTCATTTTAGGCATTTTCACGGCTTTGACGGTGATTATTCCGTCGTTCGGATTCGGCGATTTGATCACGGGTTTGGGCTTTACGTCGTTTGTCATCGGTTTTGCGACGAAGGATATTCTCAACAATTTACTGTCGGGCGTCTTAATTTTATGGCAGCAGCCGTTTCGGATCGGCGATTATCTGTTTGTCGGCAGTAATCAGGGCAAGGTCGAATATATCGGCGTCCGCGCGACGCAGCTCCGCAAGGACGACGGCGAGCTTATTTTGATTCCGAACGGCGATATGTATTCGAGCGCGATCACGATTCGCGGCGCGGGCGCGGAACGGCGGATGATCTTAAAGATCAACATCAGTTACAACGCCGACATCGGAAAGGCAAAAGAAATGATCATCGCCGTTTTGAAAGCGACGGAAGGCATTGTCAATGAGCCGGCGCCGAACGCGATCGTCACTGACTTAAGCGTTGACGGCGTCAATATTTCGATCTATTTTTGGATCAATACCGACCAGCACAGTCCGATGCAGATCTTTGACACGGTCGCGACCGACATTAAAAAGTCTCTGGATGAAAACGGGATCGAGATGTTTCCGCCGAGCGCGGTGATCGTGCAAACGCCTCAAAAAGAAAATTCTCCGGCGGAAAATCTTGAAGCAAAGAAGAAAAAGAACGCTTTTTAAACGCCCGGAAGCGATAAAAAATAAGATTTACTCGCCGCGGATAAACGCGAATTTCGCCGATAAATCATTTTAACTCCGCGTTTATTCTTTCTCTGACATATTTACGCAACTCGGAATAAATAAAGAATTGTGGAATTCAACAAAAGGTTTCTGATCAAAACCCTTGGCGTCTTAGCAATTTTGCGGTCCTGGCGTTAAAAAAATCATTTCCCGCAAAGGCGCAAAGTGAAATGCTAAACACGTTGGAAATATAAAAAACCGGTCTATTGTTGCGGATCTTCCTGATTGAGCTGTTCGCGTTTGAGTTGTTCCTGTTTGCGCGGATCGATCGCACTTGTTCCCGCGCCCCGGAAAAGCGGCGTAAAGATCCATTTCGAGTGATTTTCGATACCGTAATAGGCGATGATCGATTTACTTTTGCTCTGGCTCGCGACGCCGATAAAAGGCGTGTTCTCGGTCACGTCGTCAAATTCCGATTCGTCTGACTCCTGCGTATCGGTCTCGCTTTTGGTGTTGATAATATTAACGAGCGGCAGGGCATAGCGGTCGAAAACCGTACT
>JBBQOA010000152.1:0-8936 GCA_038330465.1 Pyrinomonadales bacterium | reverse complement strand
ATATTTTTTCCGTTCCGAAGTGCGGAAATTACCGCGTTTTGTTCGGATTCCGAAAGGCTCTTGAAAATTTCGGGCGCTAGTCCGGTCAGCAAAATGTCGGATCCGGCGGCGGACTTTCGGTTTTCGTTTTTAATTCTTTCGACAAACAAAGCCGGGAAGTCGGAATTTTCCTGATCTAACGAAGTACTCAGCAAAGCGATTCCTTCAAGCAGGAAAGATTTTAGATTTTCGTTTGCGGAATTTTCCCTGTTTGCCAGCAGATTTTCTAGTTCGTCGGCTAATTTTGCCGAATTGCGCAAACCGAAAGTTTGCGAAGTTCCCTTAACGGTGTGAATCAGGCGAAAAGCCTCGCGCCGCCGGTTTTCGGTGAAATCTTCTTTTAGATTTTTTTGCAAAAGAGCGAGGTTATTGATTGATTCGGCGAGGAAATTTTGGCGAAGATCGCTCATTGATTTAAAGAAAACCCTGGTTTAATTAGACGAAGCCTGAGTTTTTTTTTCGGAGTCGGGTGAATTTTTCTTATTTTTTTTTTCCAGATCGTGTTTGATGGCATCGAGAATGCCATTGATAAATTGGGTCGCTTCAAAGGTTGAAAAACGGCGGGCGATTTCGAGTGCTTCGTTGATGATGACCGTATGCGGCGTTTCTTCAAAAAGAAATTCGTAAACCGCGAGTCGTAAAACATTGCGGTCAACGATCGCCATTCGCTCGATGCGCCAATGTTCGGCCCGGGTGCGAATCGTGTCATCAACAATTTCAAGTTCGCGCAGCGTTCCAAGCAGCAATTTTACCGAAAAATCGCGGGTCAAATCGTCCGTGTCCGGTTCGCCGAGTTCTTCCCAAAAATTACGCGCGATAATATCGCCGGACGTTTTTGCAACATCCGCCGCAAATAACATCTGGAGCGCGCATTCACGTGCTTTTCGCCGTGTTCCCATAAATCCTTGCTCTTATCAAACAACGTGCGGAAAGGCTTTTTTCTTCGCTTCGGAAGTTCCTTCGCCGCCGTCCATCTCTTTATATAAATTAACGAGTTCGACCGCTGACATGGCGGCTTCAAACCCTTTGTTTCCCGATTTGACCCCGGCGCGGTTGATCGCTTGTTCGAGCGTGTCGGTCGTGACGACGCTGAAAAGCACCGGAACGCCGGTTTGCATCGCGGCTTGGGCCGTGCCTTTCGCCGCTTCGCCCGCGACGTAATCGAAATGCGGAGTTTCACCGCGAATCACCACGCCGATGCAGATGACCGCATCAAAATTGCCGCTTAATGCGACTTTTTGCGCCGTCAATGCGAGTTCAAACGAACCCGGAACTTTGAAGATCTCGACCGCATTTTCATCCGCGCCGAGTCTTTCCAATGCGTCGAGCGCGCCGTCGGTCAGCTTCGATGTCAAAAAATCGTTCCAGCGCGAAACGACCAAAGCAAAACGAAAGCCCTGTGCATTAAGTAATCCCTGATGAATTTTTGGTTTCAAACTTTTCACCTCAAACAAGCAAACTTGTCGTTTGTATAGTATAAAGAACTTAAAAACCGCTTGACAAGCACGAATCGTATTTAAAAAATGAAGTGACGATTTCCAAAGGCGAAATAGCGCGATTCGGCGAATCAAATTAGAGATTACAAATTTCAAATTACAGAAAGAATGATCGATTTGAAAATTGAAATTTGTAATCTGTAATTTGATTTGTAATTAGATTTGAAATTTGTAATCTCTAATTTGATTTGTAATTTGAAATTTGTAATCTGTAATTGCATCCGCAGGACACTCCGTAATTGTATCCGCAGGATGCTCACTCTTCGCGGCGGGCTTCGGTAAATTCTCGGATCGAAAGACCGCGTTTGATGATCAGGGCGATGCCGATGAGCGTCCAGAAAATTGTCCGTCCCTTGCGGATGATCGCCAGCGTGACGCCGATGCCCGCGCCGATCGCGAGCGTTTCGGTGACGAATTGCGCACCGGCTTCGTCAACGCCGATGACGAACGGGACGAGCTTAAAGGCGGTCAGGATGATGCGGCTGATCGATTCGAGCAGAAAAGCCGTGAACAAACCCGGAAGCGTTTCGCTGAGACGGCTCAGGATAAACCAGACCTCTAAAATCCCGAGCGCGTGAAAAGTGATCTCAAGCAAAACAATCGGCAGAAAATGACGCGGATGTTTGCGGTAAAATCCGTAGATCAGATTTTCAAACAGACGCACATGCATTCGCCCTTTTTCCAGAAATCTTTTGCCCCAGCCTCTTTCGTAAATTTTCTCGCACAATTCGCTGATAAAATGCCATTGCCGGATGACCATCACAAACCCGAGCACGCTGAGCGCGAGAATGACCGTGATCATCAGATCGATCGTCAGGCGCCAACCTTCCGTCAGATCAAAACTCCGAAGAAACGCGAATCCGCCGCAGACGATAAAAAATCCGGTAATCAGGCTGTAAAAAAGATTTTCCGTGGCGACCGACGAAAACCCGACCACGAGCGGAACTTTTTTTCTGACCGCCACCGCTTTTGCCGTGCCGCTGACCAGAATGCCGAGCGGCAGCATCGAACTCATCGCTTCGCCGATGATCATCGCCGGCACGGTATCGCGCAATCTGAGTTTGTAAGGCGCGTGAACCGAAAGTTTCCACGCGCACGCGCGCGAAAACATCCGCAGAAAATAAATTGAGACAAGAATTGCAAAGCCGCCGAAACCGATCTTTCCGACACCGCGCAGAATCGCGTGGTAACCGACCGTCGCAACGAAATAGCTGAACAGACAAATTCCCAGAAGCGTGAACAAAACCGCAACGATTTTTAAACGATTAATGTGTTTTGAGTTCGAAGTTGGAATTTGGAATTTGGAACTTGAAACTTTTGTGTCGGTATTCACTTCTTCTTTGCCTTTTCGCCGATGCGCCTATTATGATGTTATTTTATTTACTAATTATTACAAAACCCGAAAAGGAATATATTATGAACGCAGCAGCTTTAGAACAAAATTATCTGAGACCGGCTTTAACACAACTGTCAGACGAAGAAGAACTTTTTCGCTCGGCGATCCGCGAATTTGCCGAGGGCGAAATTCGTCCGCGCGTCGAAAAGATGGAGCGCGACGGCAAACTCGATCCGGATCTGATCGAGCAATGTTTCGATCTCGGTTTGATGGCGATCGAAACGCCCGAAGAATACGGCGGCGCCGGAAGCACATTTTTTAACGCGATCTTAGCGATCGAAGAACTTGCCCGCGTCGATGCTTCAACGAGCGTGTTTGTCGATGTTCAGAACACTTTGGTGACAAACGCGATCATCCGCTGGGGAAGTGAAGATCTCAAGAAAAAATATCTACCGCAGATGGCTGAAAGCAAGGTCGGCGCCTATGCGCTTTCGGAAGCGGGCAGCGGTTCGGACGCTTTTGCGCTCAAAACACGCGCCGTCGATCAGGGCGATTTTTGGGAAATAACCGGACAAAAACTCTGGATCACGAACGGTAACGAAGCCGAAATATTTGTTCTTTTCGCGACCGTTGACCCGAGCATCGGCTACAAAGGCATCACGGCTTTCATCGTCGAGAAAAGTTTTGAAGGTTTCGCGGTCGGCAAAAAGGAAGATAAATTGGGAATCCGCGCATCTTCGACGACCGAATTGATCTTAGATAACTGCCGCGTTCCGAAAGAAAACATTCTCGGCGAGGTCGGCAAAGGCTACAAGGTTTCGATCGAAACATTGAACGAAGGACGCATCGGGATCGGCGCGCAAATGGTCGGCATCGCGCAGGGCGCCTACGAAGCCGCGCTTAAATATACGGCGGAACGCGAACAATTCGGCGGCGCGATCAATCAGTTTCAAGCCGTTCAATTCCAACTCGCCGAAATGGCGATCGATCTCGAAGCCGCACGCCTTTTGGTTTACAACGCCGCGCGGCTCAAAGACGCGGGCAAATCTTTCTTAAAAGAAGCGGCAATGGCAAAGGTTTATTCATCGCGCGTCGCCGAAAAAATTTCATCGAAAGCGATCGAACTTTTCGGCGGTTACGGCTACGTCAAAGATTATCCGGTCGAAAAATTCTGGCGCGATTCAAAGATCGGCGCGATCTACGAAGGCACCAGCAATATGCAGCTTCAAACGATCGCGAAACTGATTATGAGCGGAAAATAATTTCAAGGATTGTTAACAGATAAAAATGCGAAGACTTTCAAAGTCTTCGCATTTTTATTTATGCAAACAAAGTTTCCCGAAGCCAGGCGAGAGCGTTTTCTTCTTTTAGAAAAACGTGGACGTGCGATAAAACTTCGCCTTCGGTAATCATTTCATATTGACGCGCGAGCCCGAAATCGTGCGGCGATTTCATCAGAAACGCCATTCGTCCGTCGCCGATTTGCTCACTCTTCTCTTCGTGAAATGCACCTGCCGCTCGTAAAGCGTCCAGCTTGATATTAACAAAAGCGGTTTGGCGGTAATCAATCAAAACATTCATTCCGGGTTTCCAATAATCGCGCGAAAGAAAATCTTTCTTCATCCCGAGACAGTCTTCGAGCGCAAAGTCGCCTTGAGTCGTGACTTTCACAAAATGCGCGGGTTCGATTAGTTCGATGGTCCAGTTCAAAATATTCACACTTTACCAAAAAGTATTTTGGGAAATCAAGACAAAAAAGGTTCACAAAGAGTAAAACATCGGGAAATTAACAATGGAAGTTTAAGATTCTTTTTCTAATTCGTTTTTGAATTCTAAATTTCTAATCAAACGATGCAGATAATTCGGATGAATGTCAAGCAGTTTGGCGGTTTCGACATAGTTTCCGTGCGCTTTGCGGAAAGCTTTGCGAATCAATTTCTTTTTATTTTCGCGAATGCCTTCGTGATAGCTTGCGGCATTTTCGGCTTTGGTTTCAGGCGCCAGTTCGAGAAAATCTTCGGGTAAATCTTCGGGCAAGATCCAATCGGTCGAACCGAGGACGGCGGCGCGTTCGATCGCGTTTTCAAGCTCGCGGACATTGCCGGGAAAATCGTATTTCAAAAGAAGTTTTTTCGCGTTTGCCGAAATTCCGCGAATTTTTCGATTGAGAAGGCGGCTGAATTTTTCAACGAAATTTTCGGCGAGAAGTAAAATATCTTCTTTGCGTTCGCGCAGTGCGGGCATCACGAGGCGCACGACATTCAATCGATAAAACAGATCTTGACGAAAAGTTCCGGCGCTGATTTGTGCTTGTAAATCGCGATTGGTCGCGGCAATCAGGCGAATGTCGGCTTTGACCGTGCGCGTGCCCCCGACGCGTTCAAACTCGCGTTCCTGCAAAACCCGCAAAAGTTTTGCCTGTAAATTTATATTCATCTCGCCGATCTCATCAAGAAAAAGCGTGCCGCCCTGCGCCATTTCGAGCTTGCCTTTTTTCTGCCCGACAGCGCCCGTGAACGCGCCTTTTTCGTGTCCGAAAAGCTCCGATTCGAGCAGGGTTTCGGTCAGCGCGGCGCAATTGATCGCGACAAAAGGTTGCTCGCTTCGCTTGCTGCCGAGATGGATCGCCTGCGCCGCAAGCTCTTTGCCCGTCCCGCTTTCGCCGCCGATCAGCACGGTCGAATCGGTCGGCGCGACCTTTTTGATAAGCTCGAAAACCTTGTTCATCGAAGGGCTTTCGCCGATCATATTGCGATTTAATGTTTCGCCGCGAAGCCGTGCGTTTTCGTTTTCGAGAAATGAAAAGTTTCGCGCATTCTCGATCGAAACCGCCGCGATTCCCGCCGCCGCCGTTAAGAAACGTAAATGACTTTCATCAAAATGTGCGCGCGAACTGGCGAGATAGATCACGCCGAGCGTTTTTTCAAAAAGCACGACGGGCGCACATAAAAGCGACGAAACTTTTCTTAGAACAAGACTTTCGGCGTTCTGCAGATTTTCGTCCGAAGCAAAATCCGCCACTAAAATTACTTGTTTTGTTTGCAAAACCTGATTAAGGACGGTTTGGCTGACGCTGATCGGTTCACTCTCGTCCGCCCGGTTAAACCCGACGATTTCGGCAAATTCGTTTTCATCATCAACCAGCAAGATCGAGCCTTCGTCGGCGGGAACAACTTCCATGATCTGCCGTAAAAGCTCGTGCTGAAGCGTTTCCGTCCGGCGGATCACATTGATCTTGGCGATGATCTGCAAAAGCGCCGTCAGATCCCGCGCCATCGCGCCGAAAACGTCTTCGATGCGCATTTGAATCGAATTTTTCGGCAGACGAAATTCGGTTTTGTCAAAGAACACGCCGCTCGATTCTTCGGCAAAGTCGGTGGTTGAAAAGCGAAACGTAAAATCGCCGACACTGATCCGATCGCCGTTTGAAATAATCGTTTCGGCGGCGGCGACGCCGTTCACTTCGGTTCCGTTGAGGCTTTCGAGATCGCGCACAAAAAAGCGCGCGCCGCGCTTTTCAAACGCGCAATGCCGCCGCGAAACCGACGCGTCATTCAAGACGATTTCGTTCGACGCTTCGCGCCCGACGGAAATTTTTTCGCCGTTTAATTCAAAAACCTCGCCTTTACCTTTTTCAGAGATGATCTTCAGTTTCGCCGTCATTGCTTTTCAAGTTTAGAACGAATCGTTTATTTCGCAAACTTTGTTCCGCCGCGAATTTCAAATTTGTCGGCTGGCGGGCAAAGACCGCGTCTAAACGATCTTTATAATACCGAGTTGCGTGAATAAATAAGATTTATTAGCCGCG
Organism: Pyrinomonadales bacterium; assembly: GCA_038330465.1. Classification (GTDB taxonomy): domain Bacteria; phylum Acidobacteriota; class Blastocatellia; order Pyrinomonadales; family Pyrinomonadaceae; genus JAFDVJ01. The sequence goes on along the minus strand of JBBQOA010000152.1, from coordinate 2,257 downwards.
GATGAACGCGGATGCACGCCGATAAATCAATTAAAATCTGCGTTCGTCCGCGTTCATCCGCGGCTCAATTTTATCTGACATATTTACGCAACTCGGTATAAGTTATTTTTTACACGTTCTCTAGCTTACAGAATCCGGACTTTCTTTCGGCTATCCGTTCGGTTTGCCCGACTATCTTTTCGGATAGTTTGCGGCTTGACTGGCGATCCGGCGAACTTTCGCCGAAAAACAGCCTAAGTGCAATTATTTTGAAGTTTGAAGATTTGATCAAGATTTGGCACAAGGTTCGCACTGATCGACGGCGGCAGGCGAGAAGCTGCCAAATAAATATTTAAAGGGAGAAAATAAATATGAGATCGCAATCATTAAAATTATTCGCAATGGCTTTTGTTTTGGGTTTTGCAGCAATTTTCGCGGGCGCTGTGTCGGCGAATGCGCAAAAGGTGCTGACCTTCAAGATGCCGTTTGATTTTTACGTCGGCAAAAATAAACTTTCAGCCGGAAATTATGAGCTGCAAAAGATCGGCGTCAGCAATTATCTACTGAGAAATTCGAAAGCGCGGAAATCAATAATCTTTGACCTGAAGATTCCGACCGGGAAAAAAGGCGCGGCAGATTCGGAAAGTCTGGTTTTCAATCGTTACGGAGATGCCTATTTTCTGAACAGTATTTTTGATGTTCGCGGCGATTTCGGAAGACAATTATTCGAATCGGGCTATGAAAAACAAGTTCGCCGGGAAACCGCGAAAAGAGAAAATAAATTCTCCGTTGAAAAAGAAAACCCGGAAAAATTCATCGTTAAATTATCAAAGTAAAAAAAAGAAGCGCCGGCAACCCGCCGGCGTTTCTTTTTTTATTCGGTTTGTTTGAAAAGGATCGCGTCGCTCGTCATCGTCGAGCGCGAAACGGCGAGCTGTTTGCCGTCGTTCGACCACCCAAAGCTGAAAATATAATTATCGTTGAAATTGGTGATCCGTTTCGGTTTATCGCCATTGAGCGGCAAAAGCCAGACGTTCGCAAACCCGTTTTCGTCATTGGCAAAGGTCAGATGTTTGCTGTCAGCCGTCCAGCGCAGGACAAATTGCGCTTCGCTGTATTTTTGAACGGCACTCGTCGGCAGCGGCAGGCTTTTGACCGTATTTGTTTCGAGCGAAAGAGTTTCGAGCGTGTGCGCGCGTTTGTTTTCATTCCAGTAAACATACGCAATATTTTTTCCGTCGGGCGAGACGGCATATTGCTGAATGGGTTTATCGCTAACTTTGACGGTCGCTGTCATATCAGGCGAATCGCGGAAAAGCCGCCCACTTTTATTTTCTTCGGCAAAATAAAAGATCTCGGGCTTTGCCGAAGCGCAGAAGACACCCCATTTGCCGCCCAAGACCTGCGGATTTTTTCCGTCGCTGTCGATTCTCGCGGAACCACCGAGTTGATTGCCGATAATGTTATGAAAGATATATTTTCCGTCGCCCGTCGCGCATGGATTCAGTTTGGGAGTTTTGTCGGAAGTCAGTTGTTTTTTGTCGCTTCCGTCGCTGTTCATTCGCCAGATCTCGGAGTTGCCGCCGACGTTTGAGGCATAGACGATCTTGTTGTCGGGTGTCCAGCTTAAGCCGATGCCTTCGGTCTTGCCTTCCGTGATACGTTTTGCCTGCGCCGAATTATCGCCCGGCAAGACCCACACGCTGATCAAAAAATCCTGTTGAATGCTGAGCAGATTTTTGCCGTCGGCGGTGATGCTCAAGGTGCCGTAACTGTTGAGATCTTTGGTGATTTGCCGGAGGCTTCCGCTTGCGTAATCGATCTTCCAGATCTGCGTCTGAAATTCACGTGAATTATTAAGCGTCACAAGCAGTCCGCTTTTGTCGGCAAGCCAGACAAAACGATTCGGCTGAATGTTGTTGTCTTCGTCTTTCCAGATCACTTTCAGATCGCCGCCGTTCGCCGGAATTTCGACGAGCTGCGGATAACGCTTGTCATTTTGGTTCTCAAACATTCCAAAAGCGATCGTTTGCCCGTCGGGCGACCAAACTGCCGTGTAAGCAAAAGTATCGGGCAATGAATAAATCTCGCGTTCGCCGCTGCCGTCGGCGTTTGTCGTCAGCAAAACAAACCGCAAGTTTTTATCGTCGGAACGAAGGAATGTCAGATGCTCTCCGTCGGGCGAAACCGAAACGCCGGGCATACAATCGTGAACTATCTTTTGCGGCGCGCCGCCAAGCGCCGGTATCCGAAAAATTTCGCCGACCGATTTGCGATC
>JBBQOA010000151.1:0-8959 GCA_038330465.1 Pyrinomonadales bacterium | reverse complement strand
CCGATGTCGCCGAGCGCGAGCGCGCCCAAAATCGCGTCAGTGATGGCGTGCGTCAGACAATCGGCGTCGGAATGTCCGACCGCGCCTTTCTCGGCTTCGATCAAAACGCCGCCGAGAATCAACGGTTTACCTGCTTCAAGCCGATGAATGTCGTTGCCGTAACCGATTCTAAACATTGGCGTTTTCCCTTAAAAAATTTTCTGCAACGGCAAAATCTTCGCGCGTCGTGATCTTGATATTTTTCGCGCTGCCTTCAACGATTGCGATTTTGTAGCCGAGTTTTTCGACGAGATAACATTCGTCCGTTGTCGATTCGCTAAAATCTGCGCCAAAGAAAGCATTTCGCAAAATTTCATAATGAAAAGCCTGCGGAGTTAACGCACGCCGGAGTTTTTCACGGTCAAATGTTTTGACGATTTTTCCGTCTTCAACTACTTTCATCGTGTCCGTCACCGGCGCGACCAGACACGCCGCGCCGGTTTGCATGGCTTTTTCAAAGGTTGCCGTAATTTCTTCGCAAGAGACAAAGGGACGCGCGCCATCGTGAACGGCGACGATTTCGGCGGTCGCCGCTTCGATGACGCTGAACCCTTTAAAAACGGATTCGGCGCGCGTTTTTCCGCCGTAAACTATTTTTGCGACCTTTCGCAAATGATATTTAGTGGCGATCTCGCGGTAATTTATTAGTTGGTCGGCGGCAATCACAAGAATGATCTCATTGATCAGCGGGCAATTTTCAAACTTTTCAAGAGTGTGGATCAAAAGCGGTTTGCCGCCGACGTCAAGAAATTGTTTCGGCTTTTCACTGCCGAATCTTGCCCCGCTTCCCGCCGCTACGATGATTGCTATATTCATAGTGGTAAGTGAATAGCGGTGAGTGGTGAATAAAAAAATACAAATCACTCAGCACTCGGCACTCGTCACTAATCAAGTTCTTCGATAATTGTCGTCTGCCGAAGTTCGCGGGTCGCTTTGCGGAAGGTTGCCGATCGCGAATCGTGAATATTGACCGAAGAATCCGAATTCTCCATATTGTCTTCCCAAAGTCTGCCGAAAATCATTTTTCCGGCGGTCGTCTGCAAAACGCTGGTGACGGCAATGTCGGCGGTTTTGCCGATCAGTTTCCGCGCATTATCAACGACAACCATCGTTCCGTCATCGAGATACGCGACGCCCTGATTGTATTCCTTGCCTTCCTTGAGGATAAAAACGCGCATCGCCTCGCCCGGCAGGACAACCGGTTTGAGGGCGTTGGCGAGCTCGTTGATATTTAACACCAATACGCCGCGAAGCTGCGCGACCTTATTTAAATTAAAATCGTTGGTGACGATCACCGCGTCGAGCTGTTTGCCGAGTTCGATGAGCTTGAGGTCAACTTCTTTAACGGCGGGAAAATCGGTTTCGATTATCTGAATGTCGATTTTCGAATTGTTCCGAAGCCTTTGCAGCATATCGAGTCCGCGCCGTCCGCGCTGGCGTTTACTTGAATCGGGCGAATCGGCAACCTGCTGGAGCTCCGTCAGAATAAACTGCGGAATGATCAAAGTGCCGCCTAAGAAACCGGTTTCGGCAACATCGGCGATGCGTCCGTCAATGATCACGCTCGTGTCGAGAATGCGAAAATCTTCCTGCACGTTCTTGTCGCTGAAAATTCCGCCAAGCACCGACAGATCGAGATAATCGCCTTTGACCGCGCCAACCATCAAACCGATATAGCCCATAAAAAAGGCGAGTGAAATGGTCAAAAAGGTCTGCATTTCGGCTGAAACTGCCGCTTCTTTCTGGATCGAGATCAAAATTCCGATCAAAAAAGCGCCGAGAATCCCCAAAATCGAACCGATTGCCGCGCCGATCAGCGTTTTCAGCGAAGCGCGCGCCACGCGCATCTCGAAAGCAATGATCAAAATGCCGACAATTGCCCCGAATAAAGCCGAAAAATACGGACGCAGACTGTTGTCCAGTTCGCCAAACCCGAAGCGCTGCGTATGTTCAAACGGATTGAGAATATAGCCGAATAAGATCAGCAAAGCAATAAATCCGATTCTGATTATGAGAACGTCTAGTTTCATCCTTTAAAAATTTTATCACGAAATTTATTTAATCAATAACAGATTTTGTTAGCTTGAATAAAATTCTCTGCGGTTTATTCAACCTTCAAAATTTGCCCGTTCAAACCGATCGCTTCCGATGACAGTAAAAACAAAATCGTCCGCGCCGTGTCGTCTTCGGAAATGCCCGCTTTCGGGCGAAACAATTCAGCGTCGAGATTTTCGTTTTTTCCCTGTTTTTCGCTGACGGCAACCGCGTTGACGCGAAAATGTTTCGGCAGCGCGGCGGCAAGCGATTTGGTCAAACCGATGACCGCCTGCTGCGACGAAGCATATAAAACATTCTGCGCCGCCGCGTCCGTATCGAGCGCCGAAACGACATTGACGATCTTTGGTTTCGGACGCGCCTTCATCAAACGAACCGCTTCCTGCGTCACAAAGAACGCCGCTTTCAAATTGGCGCTCAAAGTTTTGTCGAAAACTTCGTCGCCGGTTTCTTCAAATGTCGAATCGCCCGAATATTTCAAACAATTGACGAGCAGGTCGATCCGCCCGAATATTTTTTCGACTTCCGCGACGAGTTTTTTCGCGCCTTCGGCGGTCGTAATATCGGCTTCGACCGCGTTTGCCAGCGTTCCCAAGGCTTGCAATTCGGAGATCGCGCTTTTGTTTTGCGCCGACGAATTAGCAAAACCGACAATGACATACGAACCTTGCAAAGCTAATTGCAAAGCGACCGCGCGACCGATCGGACTTTCGCCGTCGGTGATCAGCGTAACTTTTTCCGCAAAGGCGTGGATTGATGGAGCAGGCATAAATTTAGAAGTCAGTAGTCAGCAATCAGTAGTCAGTAGTATAATTCAGCTTTAAGTTTCGAGAATAAATCAGAAGATCAGAGTTCGGCAACTTCCGGTCGCTCTATTCTTAACTTCTCAAATTTTATGGCAAAACAACCGATCAATATATTCGTCTGCCAAAACTGCGGCAGACAGGAAAGAAAATTCATAGGAATATGCCCCGATTGCGGCGAGGGCGGAAGTTTCGTCGAGGAAAAATTTCGCCCGACGCCGCAAGTTATCGGCAAAACTTCGACGACCGGCGCGCGGCTCGGCTTTAACTCATTTCGCGAAACGAAACCGATTGCTTACGGCGAGATCGAATCGCAGGACGATGCCCGAAATTCGAGCGGGATCGAGGAATTCGACCGCGTTCTCGGCGGCGGTATCGTCGCCGGTTCACTGGTTTTGATCGGCGGCGCACCCGGCATCGGAAAATCGACTTTGGTGCTCGCGGTTGCCGATAATCTGAGCCGCACCGACGCGCGAGTTCTCTACGTGTCGGGCGAAGAAAGCGAAAAACAGATCAAAATGCGCGGCGAAAGATTGGGCGTCAATGCCGAAAATCTTTTTCTGCTGCCCGAAACCAATCTCGAAAATATTCTCATTGAGATCGACCGAATGAAGCCCGATTATGTGATTGTCGATTCGATTCAAACCGTTTTCACCGAAAAGATCGAATCGGCACCCGGTTCGGTCAGTCAGGTCCGCGAGGTCGCCGCGCAATTTATGATGTTTGCCAAAGGATCTTCGACGCCCGTTTTCCTGATCGGTCACGTCACGAAAGAAGGTTCGATCGCCGGACCGAAGGCGCTCGAACATATCGTTGACACGGTGCTTTATTTCGAAGGCGACCGCCATCACAATCACCGCATTATCCGCGCGACGAAAAACCGTTTCGGCGCGGCGAACGAGATCGGCATTTTCGAGATGACCGGCGCGGGACTCAAGGCGGTCGGTAATCCCTCGGAAGTTTTTCTGCAGGAACGTCCCGAAGGCGCGAGCGGGTCGGTCGTGACGGTTTGTATGGAAGGCACGCGCCCGATGCTCGTCGAAGTTCAGGCGCTTGTTTCGGGCACGAAATTTGGGACCGGACGCCGAATGGCGCAGGGTTTCGATTACAACCGCACTTCCCTGCTGATCGCCGTCCTCGAAAAACGGCTCGGCTTTCAGCTTGCCAACGACGACGTTTTCATCAACGTCGCGGGCGGACTCGAAATCGACGAACCGGCGGCTGACCTCGGCGTCATTGCGGCGATCGCTTCGAGCTTTCGAAATCTGCAAATCCCGCCCGACACCGCAGTTTTCGGCGAAGTCGGCTTAACCGGCGAAGTGCGCGGCGTGCTTCAAGCCGAAACCCGCGCCCGCGAAGCGCAAACGCTCGGATTCAAAAAACTGATTCTGCCCGCGTCAAACAAAAAAGGCTTGGAAAAACTTTTGGGAATGCGCGTCGTCGGCGTCCGCAATCTGGAAGAAGCTTTGGATGAATTGTTTTAGGAGTTGTAAAAATGAAAAAGATTAAGATCTTTATCCTTTTGGTAATTTCCGTAATTTCATTTTCAAATTTATGTTTTGCTCAAACTCAATCAAAAACCTATAAAAACACCCGAAAACTACTCGCCAAAATGGACAGAACATTTTTCGATAGTACTTTACGAAAATTATTTCAGATTGGTGACGACAGAATTGACGACTTAATCAAAGCCCTTGATGATACAGAAGATGAAGTCAGCATCAATACTCAAATTGTCATACGCGCTTTGGGAAACGAAAAAGGCACGAAAGCATTGTACAAATGGTATGAAAAAGGCGGTAGAGAAAACAAAGGTTTTTCGATTTATCTCGGCAGTTTAACACCTTTACCATTAAACGAATGGGAATTTAACCAAATTGATAATTATTTGGAGTCCAAAGACTCAAACAAACATTTAATGAATTCGTTGTTTTATGCCTTAATTCTTGACGAAACTGAAAAGTCAGACCGATATTTACAAAAACTGGAAAAAATAGGTTTCGGAATAGAACCGGAAATATTACAAATCAAAAAATCATTCGAGAATGGTGGCGATTTACCGAAAGCTATTTTGAAAAATGCTTTTTTTCTTACTGATGAAGAAAAGAAATATTCCACTGCAAAGTTAATGGCTTACAACAAGTCGAAAAACAAAGCTCTGATTTACGTAAAACGTGATTTTGGCGCATTGATGGAAGCTTGGTTTCACGTTGTAGTAATAAAAAGCGGCGATTCTTGGAAATTTTATTCAATCGCTCAAACAGGAAATTCATAAGTTTATGAAAAGAATCGAACCAAAAGCCGGACAGGAATCGGTCTGGGATTATCCGCGCCCGCCGCTACTGGAAGCGTCGAATAAACATCTCAAAATCATTTTCAACGGTGAAATCATCGCGGAAACAACCAGCGGATTCAGAGTTTTGGAAACTTCTCATCCGCCCGTTTTTTATTTTCCGCCTTCGGATGTGCGGATCGAATTTTTGACCGAAGCGAGCGGATCAAGTTTTTGCGAATGGAAAGGTCGCGCCGGTTATTACGATTTGCACGTCGGGGAAAAACGCGTCGAAAATGCGGCGTGGTTTTATCCCGATCCGACGGCAAGTTTTGCCGAAATAAAAAATTATCTCGCCTTTTATCCATCGAAAATGGACGCCTGTTTCGTCGGTGATGAACTCGTCAAATCACAGGAAGGCGATTTTTACGGCGGCTGGATCACTTCGGAAATCGTCGGACCGTTCAAAGGCGGCGCGGGAACTTTCGGTTGGTAACACACGAAACTAAACTTTTTTTCAGACGTAATAATCTTCGTTCTATTTATACCAAACACGAGGAATTATTTTTTATGAAATTGAAAGTTTTTATTTTTCTCCTGCTTTTGTCGGGCGTTTCGGCGTTTGCGCAATCGAAAGAGACGGACGCGCTGAAATCTTTGGTCAAACAAATGACCGACGCGCAAACTAATTATGACGCCAATGCGCTCGATAAAATTTTGACGGCGGATTATATCGAAATTTCGCCAATTGGTGAATTCGACCCGCGCGAAAAGGTTTTGGGATTTTACAAGCCCGAACTGAAACCACCTGCCGATAAAATGAGTGCGACAAAGGAACTGACCGATTTTTCGATCCGCAATTACGACAAATTCGCGGTCGTCATCGTCCGCCTGAATTACACGATCACGAGCGACGGCAAACAATTGCCGCCGCGCAGCATTCGCGCGACGATTTTTTGCCGTAAAGAAAAAGGCGCGTGGAAGATCGCCTCGGCGCAATACACGGGAATTCGTAATTAACGGATAACGGATAACGGATAATTTGAAAGACTTCGAAAATTATCCATTATCCATTTTCCATTTTCCATTTTCCATTATTCGTTTTCCTTGGCGATCTCGTTGATGAGCGTGTCTTTGCTGTGGCTGTTTTCGGCGATTCGCGCAACTTCCTGCTGGACATCAGCAAAGTTTTTTTCGACCAGATTTTCGCCGTCAAAAAATTTGTCCACGGTTACTTCGAGAACCGTCAACGGAAATTTGAATTCGCGCAGTTCTTCGATCGTTTCAAAACAAACCCGCGCCAGATTCAAGCCCCACAGTTTTCCCAAATAAACGTCGATCTCAATCTGTTTGCCTTCGCTCTCGTAAAAATACCGGTTTTTGCGGATTTCTCTGCCTTCAAAGGTTTCAAATGTGTGATGTTCGATCTCGTTAAGATGAATTTCCGCGATCTTCCAGCGCGCCGAATCTTCGTCAACGGCGAATCTTTGCTCCAAGCTCCACGACCATTCTTTCGTTTCGGGAACGCGCACGGAACGAAGCCTGAGCCGCGTGTTAAAAATATAATTATCAAATATTTGCAGATGCGCGTCGGCGCGCGTCATTGGTTCGGGCAAGTGTTCAAGTAAAAAAAGTCTGCGAAATTCGTCGCGATATGTTTTGTTCATTTTTCCTAAATGTTTTATACTCTTGTGTTTTCAAATATATTAACAATTTTGGAGTAATTTATGCGTTTTACAGTTTTAATTTTTTGTACGATTTTGATTTTTACGATCATTTTAGCGGGTTGTCCGGGCAGTTCGGAAAATAACGGCAATGCCAATCAAGGAAAAACCCAATCACCAACCGACAATCCAAATAGCGGATCGAACAACGGTTTGACGACGACCACGCCAACGCCCGAAACGACGACCAACGATGCACCGACGCTGAAATCCGTTTTCAAGGCATATTGCGAAGCGATGACCAAAAAGGACGAAGCGGCGATCAGAAAAGTTTATTCGCAGGCGACCTTGAAATCGCTCGAAGCCGATATGAAAGCTGAGAACGAAAAATCGCTCGTCAAATATCTCGAAGTCGATCAGGTTTCCAATAAGCTCTGCGAAATCCGCAACGAAAAGATCGAGGGTGACGTCGGGGTTGCCGAAGTCAAAACCGAGGGCGCGCCGAACGGTTTTAAGATCAAATTCGTCAAAGAAAACGGCGACTGGAAATTGACCAATGAAAGCCCGTCGCTCGACGCGTTCAAAAAATCAGCGGAAAATTCAAACGCCAACAGTTCAAAAAATCCCAACAAAGTGGATAAATAGTTTCATAAATCACGATAGCCGCAGATCAGCGCCAGAACTTAAGAAAATTACCGGATCAAATCCGCGAATCCCGCGTTCATCCGCGGCTAAAAATTCTTTATGAATCAAAGTTTGTCAGACATCGCCGATCAACTTTTCCTTGCAAAACTTGCCAATCCGCAATCTGCCATCCCAAATTCGCAATCCCGCGAGCCGGTTCACGTCGTGTATGGCGGCGCGAATCTTTTTAACGCCGAAACGATCCAAAAACTTGGCAAGATCGCCCTTCGGTCGCTCGAAATTTACGCGCCGAATTTTGTCGATTTTGCCGACGCGATGTGGCTCAAAGGCGCGGACACTTTACCGAAATTTGCCGACGCAATCGAAGATCTCGAATTTCGCCTCGCCGACGATCCCGAAAAAGTAAAAGCCGAAAATTACGATGCGTGGTTTGCATGGACGATCTACAATCGCGTCGTCGAAAAACTTCAGCGTGAACCGATCGAAGATTTTCGCATCGATTTTGAAGACGGCTACGGAATCCGCGCCGACATGGAAGAAGATTCAGACGCGATTGCCGCCTCCGACGAGTTCGCCAAGGCTTTTCTTCAAAACACTTTGCCCGCTTTTACCGGTTTTCGCGTGAAATCTTTTCAAGCCGAAACGTTCCGGCGCGCCGTTCGCACTCTTGAACTATTTATCACGAATCTGCTGGCGAAAACCAACAATCAGCTTCCCGAAAATTTCGTCGTGACGCTGCCGAAGATTACGAAAACGGCGGAAGTCGAAGTCTTGGTCGCGCTGCTCGGCGAAATCGAAACGCGCAATTCTTTAGCCGAAAACTCGGTCAAGATCGAAATAATGATCGAAACGCCGCAAGCGGTTTTGTTATTGCGCGAGCTTGCCGAAGCCGCCAAAACGCGTCTGACGGCAGCGCATTTCGGCGCGTTCGATTACACGGCGAGTCTCGGCATTACGGCAAATCATCAGCATCTAAAGCACGACGCCTGCCGGTTTGCGCGGCAAATGATGCAGATTTCGCTCGCGCCGCGCGGAATTCGTCTATCGGATTCGGTGACGACCGAAATGCCCGTTCCCGTTTATCGCGGTGCGGAATTATCCGCCAAACAGTTGGCGGAAAACAGACGCGCCGTCGTTCGGGCGTGGCGCAAACATTTCAACAACGTCACCTTTTCATTGATCAACGGTTTTTACCAAAGCTGGGATCTGCACCCGAATCAGCTCGCGGCGCGTTATGCGGCGGTTTACGCGTTCTTTTTGGAAGGCGCTGACGCACAGGGCGGGCGGCTCAAAAACTTTGTCGGCAAAGCGACGCAGGCAAGGCTCACCGGAAACCAATTTGACGACGCCGCTTCGGCGCAAGGACTTTTAAACTTTTTTATACGGGCGCTCAGTTGCGGCGCCATTACTGACGAAGAAGTCCTGCAAAAAACCGATCTCAGTTCGGCAGAACTCAGATCGGCGTCGTTTGTAAAAATAAT
>JBBQOA010000150.1:0-8990 GCA_038330465.1 Pyrinomonadales bacterium | reverse complement strand
GAGCAAGGCGCCGAACGAAGCGAGATCGTTCGGATCATGAAGCTTCACCCGAAGTTTCATATCGACTTTCTGGAAGCGGCGCGCCGAAGCGACAAAAACAAAATGCTTCACATTATTGAAAGAATTGCCGCCGCCGATCTCGCGATCAAGACCTCGAAAGGCGGCGGTGGAAACGCGGGTTCGCGAATGCAGATCGAAATGCTTGTGTGCGAGATCGTCAATCTGTAAAAATATTTTTTGATGTGGATTTGCCGCACAAAGGGGCGTCAAAGTTCGGTTGAAAATAGAATTATTGACTTGAATTTGTCGGCTAAAAACTTAACTGCTCGGCGGCGATGCGGAGATGAGAGCCAGCCAAACAAAAAATCGGAAGCAAACTTGCTTAAGGCTTGCTTCCGTTCCATTCAAAGGAGAAACTATGAATGATAATTATGAGGCGAACTGTTTTATTGCGCCATTTTGTTAACGTGCGTTGTTAAACGTGATTTATATCGCGCCGCCGTGTTTTTGTGCAAAATACCTTTATTGACTGCTTTGTCAATCGTCGAAATTGTTGGTGTCAAAAGCTCGGTGCTTTGCGCTTTATCGCCCGAAGCGAGTGCCGCGCGAAGTTTTTTGATCTGCGTGCGCAGACGGCTTTGATTGCTTTTGTTGATCGCGTGGCGTTTGACTGTTTGTCGAACGCGCTTAATAGCTGATTTATGATTCGGCATAATTTCTTGTCTTAAAAATAAAAACTGTCTCGTTTAAGAGAAACTACAGAGTATAAAATTTGAAAAAAGAAAAGTCAAGCAGATCAATCAAATCGTGACGCGACATTGTGCATCAGATCGACAAACAGGACGACGATCGGCGGATAAAAGATAAATTCGATTTGAAAATGACTCGAATAAACCGAGGGCATCATCGCTCCGATAAAAAGATCGAGATAATCACCGATCAACAGACCGACGCCGAGACTCACGAACACGCCGACGACAATAAATCCGATCGCCGTCACCCGCGAATAGGGTTTGATCTCAGGTTCACTTTCTTCAAGGATCGAATCGTGGATATTTTCGTCGTATGTATAGCGTTCAAATGCCGCCCGCAGCCTTGAAAACAGATGAATCAAGCCGACGATGAACAGGGTGATCATAATGATCTTGAGAATGATCGGCGAATGCGTAAAAAATGTCGGTTTGAAAACCGCAACAGCAAAGGTTGAAACAAAAAGTCCGACCATCGGGAAGATAATTTTTTGCAGGGCAACCGATTCACGGCGTTCGTCGGCGATCATCCGGTCGATGATCTCATTATAACGGCGTTCATAAGCCATCTGCCGCCAACGTCTGGCATAATCGTTGTCCGACGTGAACACCGAATTGCCGTTGGCTGTCGACTTATATTCGGCTTGCAAGATCTGACGGTCATAATCGGCGCGGAGCTGCGGATTTCCGAGAATTTCGTAGGCTTTGGCGACCATTGCAAATTCGCGCGCTTTATCTTCCGAACCGTTATTCTTATCGGGATGGAGCTTTCGCGCAAGTCTTCGATATGCCGATTTGATCTCGGCATTCGAAGCTTTTGGTGAAACCTTCAGGTTTTCGTAATAATTCACCATTTGCGACTGTTTTGGGAAGAGTTTTTTTGAGCTAAAGAACTATTTTGCGGGCATTTCAGCCAACAAAAATTATATCATAAATTTTATTTTAGATAGAATTGATAAAAGGTTAAAAAGTGGAAAAAAGAAAAAAGAAAGGTTCGAATTTTATCCGAAAACTCTTTCAAATCCGCCTTCCGGGACACTTATTTTATTCGAGCGAATCGATCTGTAGCCCGATCGGTTCCGCGCCCGCCGTTTTGACCGCGTCAACGACCCGCGCGACGCTTCCGTAATCGAGATTTTTCGGAGCTTTGATAAAAACCGTTTTCTCGACCTCGTTTGTGCCTTGCCGGAGATTGCCGTCCGCCGTGCGTTTCTTGAATTCCGACTGCAAACCGGCGATCAGCTTCGCCGAATCGTCAACCGTTCCGAAATCATTCTCAAGATTGAGCTTTAAAGTGTGATCCGCGTTGACCGTCACGATCAAAGTATTCGGATTCGGTGTTTTATTTGCGGTCGCCGTCGATTCCGCCGGAATTTTTGTCTTAAAAGCCGTCGGTTTGGTGGGCGAAATAACCATAAAAATTATCAAAAGCACGAGCAGAACATCGATCAAAGGTGTGACATTTATATTCGGTTTCGTCATATTTTAGCTCCGTAAAATTAAAGTTTGCGCAAATGATCAAGCTGTTTTGTTAAGCAAGTTTCTTCACGAAGGATTGATCTGAAATTGATCCTCAACAAAATTGTTTGCGGAATAAATGAAAGCCGATTGCTGAAAAATATGTGATAAACGATGAGAAAAATCTGTCACCTTTTCATCTTTCGTCAATCACTTATTCCGAAAAGTCGTTTTTCAAAAGAAATATTTCTAAAGATCGAAAGCCGCCGGTCAAAAGATTAGGCAGGATTCTGACATTTGACCTACGGCTTTCGACCTTTACATGGTTATAGACACCAAAGGATTAAAAAAGTTCCCGAACGATTAATTTTACTGTGTCAGATGTAAAACAAAAGTCAATTTAGCCACAGATCACGCGGAATAATGATGAAAAATTAAAGATAAATCGAACAAAAATCCGCGCGATCCGCGCCTCTCCGCGTCTAAAAAACACTTTTTCAATAGTTTTCAAGATAATCCGACAAAATAGAATTATGGAACGTGTAAAAATTAACTTGAAACGATGAGTTTAGAGGCGTCTCTGTGACCGCCGTTTGTAGATGAACAGACAACGCGGTCACAGACCGCTACTAAACGATCAAGGTTTTTTTAACTGTTATAATTTATGTTTTTCATGTTCCGAAATCTCCGATGAAATGTAAGAAAATTTGCCCGCCAAGTCGCCAAAAATACGACTGTTTTGTGATAGAAATTTTGTAAGATCACGGCGAAAAAAAGTTTGCTTTTCATTGATACAAAAATCGGCAAAGAAATATTTGAAAAACTTACCAAATCAGTTCCAGAATCGCAAGAATTTTGTCGTCAATTTGTTTTTGCAGGTCAAAAAGTTGGCAGATTTTTGATGTTATTCAGAAGTTATAACCGGTCAGAACCGCCTGCGGTAGCGGGCGTTTTAAGTTACACGATCAGTTACTATTCAGCTAAAATCCATCACGTCGGCGCAGATGGTTCTGACTTGTTGAAAACTAAGTGGGTTATTTGATTTCCGCTTCGATTTAGTTCGTGACAAAATTTATTGGAATCACAAAATCGATGAAAAAATCAGTATAGCGAGCCGCACGCGAGTCCGTTTCATCGATCTAAAGTTCAGCGTGTGAAAGACTCGCTACCGCTCGCTCTACTGATTGGCTACTTTGTTTTCTAACAAATTTTACCTTTATTTATAATTAGTTTTCTAAATTTTACGCTTTGTTCGCTACCTTTATTTTTCATCAAAGAAAATCATAGAAACCGGAAAATAAGATCAGCCGTTGATCGCTTTGAGCAATGCTTTGGCTTTGATCAGGGATTCTTCGTATTCATCTTCGGGATTGCTGTCGATGACGATGCCGCCGCCGACATTAAAGATCGCTGTGTGGTCTTTGATGACCATTGTGCGGATCGCGACGCTTAGATCAAGTTCAAGATCAAAAGAAATCTCATTCTTTGAAACCTGAAACTTCGAACCCGAAACATAATAACCGATCGCGCCCATCGAAAGACCGCGATTGGCTTTTTCGAGTTGGTCAATTATTTTCATTGTACGTATTTTCGGCGCGCCGGTAATTGAACCGCAGGGAAAAACGGCGCGGATCATTTCGGAAAACCGCACATTTTCGCGCAAAGTTCCGTTGACGGTCGAAACAAGGTGAAAGAGCGTCGGATGTTCTTCGAGATCGCAGAGTTTTTCGACCGAAACGCTGCCGAATTCGCAGATTCTGCCGAGATCATTGCGCAGAAGGTCAACGATCATCACATTTTCGGCACGGTCTTTTTCAGAATTTAACAATTCATTTTTTAATTTTTCGTCTTCCTTCACATTTTTTCCGCGCGGTCGCGTGCCTTTGATCGGACTTGTCGTGATATATAAACTTTGGTTAGTAGAAATGGAAGTTGAAATTTTAAAAAATCTTTCTGGCGAGGCGGAAATAACTATCGAATCGGTGCGTTGGATAAAGGATGAAAAAGGCGCGGGATGCTTCTTTCGCAGATTCAGAAAAATTTGCTGCGGCGTCAGATTTTCGGGTAATTCGGCGCGGAGCTGCTGCGTCAAATTGGTTTGATATGTGTCGCCGCGACGGATGAATTCCTTTATTTTTTCGATCGTTTCGAGATATTCGGCTTTCGTAAAATTCGATTCGATACGGGATTTGCAGGTTTCGCCGAAGGGTTTTGAATCGCCGTCGCTGCGCGCTGCAAAAAGCAGGTTTTCTATTTCATCAAAATATTTTTGGTGACCGATCTGATAAGTTTCGTGTGAATCGTAATCGTGGATCAGCAGGGAATCGAAGTGCGCGAGAAAAACGTCGGGTTCTTTGAAGGATTCGAATTCTTTTTTTCGCGGTTCGATCTTTTCAAGTTTTAAACCGAACTCGTAGGAAATAGTCAGAATTGCCAAAGCATCGGATTTTTCGAGTTTTTCGTCGAGAAATTCGAGTGTTTTGGCGGAATCTTCGTTTGTTATTTCGAAGGTTTCACGCGGTTTGATGCCTGCCAGCAAAAAATGTGAACCGAGATGCGAAACGCCGCCGCTGTCGAGCAGACAAACTTGTTCTTTTTTTGAAATAACAAGCAGTTTTTCGACGATCTCGTCAGCCGTCAGATATATTTTGAGTAATCTTTTCGCGTATGTCACAAAGCGGAAATGTTATCACACGAAAAGACCGCAAAGCCACAGCTATCGAAAAAGAATTTTTGCCGTGAAATGCTTCAAAGCAAAGAAAATAGAACGCGGATTAAGCGGATTAAGCGGATTTACGCGGATTTATTTACTCATTGATCCGCGAAAATCTGTCAAATCCGCGAAATTCGCGTTCTATTCACTTTGAATTAATTCGACGTAAGTTTTTCAAACAGCTTTGAAGAATATCTAAAATAAAAACGACTAATAATTCTTTTTCGGGTTCGATTTATTCTTTTCGTTGTCAGCCGATTGGTTATAGAGCGTGTTTAATTTTTCGGGAACGCTAAAATTATTCTCGAAAAACTTAAAATCAATTTGCGCCTGTTCATATTCCGCCGCCGGACACCACGAATGCAGAACATAGAACGTCAATTCGTCGAAAGTAATGATGAGATGTCCTTTTACTTTTTCGCCGCCGGCGATTTTATCGAACACTAACAGTTTGGCGGGATGTTTTCCGATATAGATATTCAAGCGGGCAACTTCATTGAATGAGTTTTTACCGAAACCACCGCCGGTTTCCGATTCTTTTTTCAAAGACTGCACAACGCCGTTCGCCAATTGTTCGAGAACTTCTAAAGAATTCGCGCGTTTCATATCGAGATTCGCCGGAACCGGCACAACTTCGAGCATTGTCAGACGATTTCCGGGTTTATCGACCGCGATCATTCGCGCTTCGGGCGTATGGATCAATGGATTTTTCAAATCGAGCATCATCCAGCCCTCCGGCAGAACGACTTTCGCACCCGTCGTTTTATCTTCGAATTCTTTTCCTTCGATCTTGTATTGATCGAGTTGTTTAGAAGATGCGTCAAACTGCGAAATGTTCGGCGCGATGCGGGCAACAGTCGAAAGCGCGATGGTTCCGAACATTACCAGAAAATAGATCGCGAATGTTCCGATTCCGATCATCACACGGCTTTGCGAAGGCTTCTCTTTGCCGTGGAGAAGCAGCGCCAGACTGACAAAATAGAAAAATAATGAAATAAAACTGAAAACGCCGACAAAAATATCACCGTTTTTAAAACCGACCAACGGAATGATGATGCCAAAAACCGCAAATCCGAAATAGGTTCTGAATAAAACCCATTTGCGGGCGGATTCGATATTATCTTGTTTCCAAAGTTTGGAAGCCAAATACAGATCGATCGCCAGCGGAATCAGCGATCTGCCGACGCCCTGACCGACTTTTTCCGCCTGAACATCGCCCGAACCTGAAAAAATAGATTCGACAATCATCAAAACAACATAAAAAATCGCGTTTACGACCAAAAACACGGCGGCTTGCCGCGCACCGTGGCGCTGCTCGGGAACATTGGCGGGATTTTGCGTAAAATTATATTTGGACGGCGAATATGCCGGATTATTCGGCGAATAATTAGCGCTCCCCGGTTGATTATTGTAGTTGCTCGGCGCAAAAGTTTGTTGATTATTTTGAAAGTTATATTGGCTTTGATCGGTTTCGGCTTGATAATAAGTTTCGCTTTGATTATTTTGTGAATAACCGTTTGAAGTATTTGCCGCGAAATTATTATTTGTTTGAATTGTTTGATCCGGCGGAAACTGATTAAAAGTAGTCGGCTGATTGATCGGCGCGGGCGCGTCAAACGGATTTGTCTGTGGTTGGAAAGCATTAAAAGAATTGGCAGGCGGCGGTGCCTGCGATCCGTTGGCGGGAATCCAACCGGCAACATCGAAAACCTTTCTGAGCATTTGCCATTGCGGATTTTCGCTTGAACAAACAAGCGATGTTTGATTTATTTGCCGTTTGAAAAATAAATCTTTAACTTCCTCAAATGACAGGTTTTGAAGCTCTTTTCCGTCGAGCAAGACAACTGTATAAGTCATAATTTTTTAAGATCTTGAGCTTTTTATGGTAAATTCTTGAAGAACTAGTTGAATGGACTTTTCGTGAAGGGGAATTTTTCCGTCCTTCAAATTATAATTGAAGGAAAGCGTAGATTACAACAAAAATTTTAACGAGATAGACTCTTCCGACTAACAATATGCAAAAACAAACAATCACGCTGGTACGCGGTCTCGGACTGCTGGCGGCAGTTTCGATCATTCTCGGCAACGTTATCGGCACGGGCGTTTTTCTAAAAGCGCGGGTGATGACCTGTAACGTCGGAAGTCCGACGTGGGTTTTGATCGCGTGGGTTGCCGCCGGACTTTTATCGCTGGCAGGCGCGCTGACATACGCTGAACTTTCCGCAATGAAACCCGAAGCGGGCGGCGAATATGTATTTTTGCGCGATGCTTACGGCAGGTTGTCGAGTTTTCTATACGGCTGGATGCTGATCTTTGTCGGAAAGACCGGCGCGCAGGCTTCGGTGGCGGTTGTTTTTGCGATCGGGATGAATGATTTTCTCGACGGTAAACTAAAACAGATGCTCGCGCGCGTAATTTTTTACGACAATACAGGTTGGCTGACCGCCAACCCATCACAGTATTTTTATGTTTTTGAACTGACTTCTCTGCAAATTGTCGCAGTAATGATGATCATCATTTTTACGACGATAAATTGCGCATCCGTCATTTTGAGCGGACAGATCGCGACCGTTCTGACGTTCGTGAAAATCGCTTTAATCGCCTTTGTCGGAATCGGCGCATTTATATGGGTTACGGGTGGCACGTTTTCGCATTTCGGGATGACCGAAGCAAATGGCTTATGTCAGGATGTCAATGATTCGGTTAAATACGGTTCGGCGGGCTATAGTTTTATCGGAGGATTCGGCGCGGCGATGCTCGGCGCGCTTTGGGGGTATGACGGTTGGAATAATTTGAGTTTGGTGGCGGGCGAAATAAAAAATCCCGGCAAAAACATACCGCTCGCGCTGATCGGCGGAACGATCCTGATCATATTTCTATACGTTTTTGTCCATTTTGCTTATTATTTTGTGCTTGACCCGACGGCGATCGCTTCGGTTTCAAAAGATTCGTCGGTCGCCAAAGAAGTTGTTTCGAAATTTTTCGGCGGCGATATCAAATCATTCGGCGTCGGTGTCGCCGTGTCGATCTTTACGGTCGGTTTGATGCTTTCATCGATCGGGACGCTTCATACTTCGATCCTGACGGGCGCGCGCGTGCCGTATGCGATGGCGAAAGACGGTTTAATGTTTGAATCGATCGGAAAACTTTCGGAAGGCACACGCGTTCCGGTTTACGCGCTCATTTTTCAAGGATTTTGGGCGATCTTGCTCGCGCTTTCCGGTTCTTTTGATACGTTGACCGATTATGTTATTTTCGGTTCGTGGATCTTTTATGCGCTCGTCACCTCATCTGTATTTGTCTTTCGCAAAAAATATCCGAACGCCGAACGACCCTATAAAGCATTTGGCTATCCGGTCGTGCCGATCTTGTTCTTATTGGTTGCCGCGTGGCTTTTGATAACCACGATGATCAATACACCGACGCAATCTTTTGCGGGAATTTTCCTGATTTTGCTCGGATTACCAGTTTATTATTATTTAACGACAAGAAATAAGGGGAAAAAGGAAGAGATTAACGAAAATGTCAACGATTGATCGAAGAACCAGCAATGAACGGCGGATTGAACCGCGCTACACTGTAAATATTGATATCGAATGGGAAACAAGTGCCGGCAGAAATAAAGGCACGATCAACGATATCAGCCGCGAGGGTTGTTTTGTGCTCTGTTCGGGCGATATTGAGGACGGCGAGCGGGTCAGATTGTTCTTTCCGTTAAGCGACGGAATGAAAGTTCAATTCCTCGGCGAAGTCGGCAATCATATATATGAAATCGGTTTCGGCGTGCGGTTTATCGAATTGGGAATCGCCCAGAAAAATTTTCTGTCAAAGTTAATTACTTCATTAAAATGAAGCAATATTTGCCGGCGAAATACACGAAACAAACGAAAAAAGATCAAAAATAATTTTGAGCTGATTATTATTTAATGTACGGCGGACTCTTTATCTGCTGAATCGGTTCAAACTGTGTGAAGATCTGAAACCGAACTCACAGTTTGGTTTCCGTTTTGTCAGATGTCAGATACTTTCGTTTGATTATAACTGATGTTACACAATTGTAGATTTTAACC
>JBBQOA010000149.1:0-8996 GCA_038330465.1 Pyrinomonadales bacterium | reverse complement strand
GCATTCTGGTCGGCACGGACGTGACGGACAATTATATTATGATCCTCAACACGCCCGCCGATAAATTCGATGCCAACGAAAAAACGATCGACGAGATCTGGGGCAGTTTTGAAATGTGGAGCGGCGGCGCCAGCAACAATTGAACATTACCCGTTAACCGGACGGGAATTGCCTGAAATTAAGGATTGAATTAAAAACTTTGCGGATTAAGCGTTTGACAAAACCTTAGTCCGTTTTTTACTCTTAAAGTTCCTTTAACGGGACGTAGCGCAGCCTGGTAGCGCGCTTCCTTGGGGTGGAAGAGGTCGCAAGTTCAAATCCTGTCGTCCCGATCAACAAAAAGCTTTCAGTTTGAACGACTGAAAGCTTTTTGTATGCTTCAACAATTTATAGTTTTACTTCGATTTGTATCGACCGCAACTTGAGGAGTTGGTTAAAAAAAGAAGCCTTCGATAAAGTTCGATCGAAGGCTTCTTTTTTTAGTTTTGGATTAAGAAATTATTTTGGCTTGACGGTCAAATAACTGACTTGTCCGCCCCGCGCAACGAGCAGCAAAATCGGCTTGTCGCCTGATTTATCCAAAGCCGTTTTCATTTCATCGAGAGTTTCGACAGATTGGCGATTGACTTCAAGTATCACGTCGCCGCGCGTAATTCCTTCATCCGCCGCCGCGCCATTCGGGTCAACTTCGGTCACAAGCAATCCGGAGGTGCCGTTTGGAAGTTGCAGTTTTTTGGCTTCATCGGGCGAAAGCGGTTTCAAATCGAGACCGAGTTTTCCGCTCGTTTTCGGTGTGTTTTCAGGAGTATCGCCGTTTTGTTGATTTTCTTTTTTAGCATCATCAACGCTGAATTCGTCAAGCTTGGCGGTGAATTCCTGTTCGGTTCCGTCGCGCAAAACGGTCAATTTTATATCGGTGCCGGGCAAAGTTGAAGCAACCTTGTTGCGGAGCACATTGCCGTCCTCGATCTTTTCGCCGTTGATCGCCGTGATGATGTCGCCGCGTTTGATTCCGGCTTTTTCAGCCGAACTTCCCGGACGGACATTGCTCACGAGAATTCCTTTTGTGTCTTTCAGATCAAGACTTTTCGCAACGTCTTCAGTGATGTTCTGAATGTTGACGCCGAGCTGACCGCGATGAACTTTGCCATCTTTCAAAAGCTGTTCCATTACGCTTTTCGCCATATTCGAAGGGATCGAAAAGCCAATGCCGATACTGCCGCCGTTTTGACCGGATGAAAGAATTTGCGAGTTGATCCCGATCAGTTCGCCGGTCAGATTGACGAGCGCGCCGCCCGAATTTCCGCGATTGATCGGCGCGTCGGTTTGCAGAAAATCTTCAAAACTTCCGTCAGAAAGTCCGGTTCGTCTGCCTTTCGCGGAAATAATTCCGGCGGTTACAGTTTGACCGATGCCGAGCGGATTACCGATCGCCAAAACAATATCGCCGACGCGTACCGAATCCGAATTGCCGAGCGTTAAAAA
Organism: Pyrinomonadales bacterium; assembly: GCA_038330465.1. Classification (GTDB taxonomy): domain Bacteria; phylum Acidobacteriota; class Blastocatellia; order Pyrinomonadales; family Pyrinomonadaceae; genus JAFDVJ01. The sequence goes on along the minus strand of JBBQOA010000149.1, from coordinate 7,511 downwards.
GGGAAGATTGGTGCTTTCGATCTTCAAGACCGCGAGATCCGAAGGTTGATCGGAACCGACCACTTTTGCTTCAAAAGATTTGCCGTCCTGCATTCGGACGGTGATTTTGTCGGCGCCGTCAATGACGTGATAATTGGTCAAAACCGAACCGTCCGCGCTGACGATCACACCGGAACCTGTGCCGCGTTCGACCTGTGGACGCTGCGGCTGTTGATTTTGTTTTGGAATAAATTGTTTGAAAAATTCGTCATCGCCGAACGGAAATTGCTGCGGTTGAACCTTTGCTTTGCGTTCCGAATCGACCCGCACAACGGCGGGCGATGTTTTTTCGACGACATCCGCGTAAGATGTTCGCATCCCGTCAACGACGATCGGCGCGGGCGGTGTTTGCGTTTGATTTTGTGATTCCGTGACAGGTGTGTCGCCGCTGAAAAGATTTGTCCGGCAACCGGAAATCACTGCGACGGAAAAAATGAGCAAAATGCTCATAACATTTCTAACTTTCATATTGAATATCTCCAAAAACTTAAATCGGAAATTTTTTTCGAAATCTGCGTTGATTTGAAAAGAACAAAACTTCTACGTATCGATTATATCGTAAGTTCGGAATTTTTTAGCATCCGCCGATGACTTTCGGCGTTTCATTCCGAAAAATATAAGCAAGCGATTTATAAATCAGTTTAGCACAAAGAAAAGCCGGCGCCCTAAAATTGTCCGTTTTTGAAAACTCGACCAAATCCATCCCGACGACGCGCCGATTATTTGCCAGCTTGCGGATCAATGTTAAAGTTTCATACCAGCCGAGACCGCCCGGTTCGGGCGTTCCCGTCGTCGGGACGAGGCTCGGATCAAGTCCGTCAATATCGATCGTTAAATAAACATTGTCGGTCAGATATTGGAGCGCGCTGTCGATCCAATCCGTCCGCCCGACAATATCTTTCGCCCAAAATATCTTCGTCGGCAAACCTTCCGAAAGCGAGCGCGCTTCGTCCGCCGAAACAGAACGAATACCGACCTGCACGGCGGGCAGATGCAAATCTTTGACAACCCGCGCCATAACCGAAGCGTGTGAATGCGGTGTGCCGTCATATTCGTTGCGCAGATCGGCGTGCGCATCGATCTGCAAAACCGACAAGTTATGAAATTTTTCGGCGTGGGCGCGAATAACCGGTGCTGAAACGGAATGTTCCGCGCCAATCATACAAAGAAATTTTTCGGTCTTGAGCAGTTCTTTGGCTCTTTCATAGAGCGCGGTCATCATTTCTTCGGGCGTTTCAAGCGGTGCAAATTCCGCAAGTGTATGAATCCCGATCTTAAAAACTTCGGCGTCGGTTTCTTCCTCGTAAAGCTCCAAATTGCGCGAAGCATCGATTATCGCCGATGCCCCCGCGCCGGTGCCGGTGCCGTAGGACACAGTTCCTTCGTAAGCCACGGGAAAAACAACGACGCGGGCAGAATCATAATTTGAATACCGCGCGTCGTCAATGCCGCCAAAATTCATCGGAAGTTGGGCTGATTCACTCATTGGATTTGGGATTTAGGATTTGGGATTGCGGATTTTCGTTTATTTGGTATTTCCAATAATTCTCAAATCCCAAATCCCAAATCCACAATCGTTTTAAGGTATATCGATTCCCAGATCTTTACCGCTAAACGAAAAATTGGGACGTTTGCGACCTTTCATATATTTCGCGGCAGTTTGCGAAAGCGCCGTGATCAGCATCGGAAGCGCGATCGATGGGTCTGACGGAACATAAGCCGTCGTTGCGCCGCGCAAGAGTTTTCCGAAAACCTGCGTGTGAGTTCCGCTGAACGAAGGCGTCCGGATATCGAGCGGCACGGAATCGGTCGTGATCGAAACGGCGTATTTATGTCCGCGCGGATTGGTTCGCGTGATATACGACGAAACTTCCGCCATATTGACCATTTTCTGACTGCAGACGCTGCCCAATGTGATGATTCCCGAATTGCGTGTGCGGTTGGCGATCTGCATCATTTCCATCGTGTCCTGCGTGATGTCGAAATTGAATTGGGTTTTCTTTTCAAAACGTGAACGGGCAATCCCGACGGAAAATTCGCTTGCCAAAATATCGGGACAGAAAACCGGCACGCGTGATTTGAACGCGGCGGTCAGAAGTCCGTCTTCGTGAGCGATTTCCGCCAGCTCACGACCTAACAAATGTAAAAATTCGCGAACCGAATAAGCGCGTCCTTGTTCGAGCTGGTTGATCACACTTCCGATCCATTCGTCGGCTTCGTGATATTCGTCCATATTGGCAAGCATATCGCCGATCCGCATCACTTCCGAGGCTTCGAGTTCTTCATCTGACATCGAAGGATGGGCTTGATAATGATTACGCCCCAAAGTTTCGTGAATATCGTGAAAAAGAACCGTGCCCGACATAACAATCACGTCAACAAAACGGTTCTTGATAACATAAGCCAAAAGTCGACGCATGCCGGAAGGACTCAAATTTCCCGAACCGCATAAATAAATCGTTGAATTATCGTCGAGCATATCAAGCCAAATTCGATGTGATTCCGCCAATTGTTTTGCTCCAAAGCCCGCGCCTTCCATCTTTTCCAAAAGACCGGCGACCGAACGGTCGCGGTCAACCGGAATCGGTCGGGTCGGTACGGTTAAAAACTTTGAAGACTTTGATTTTTTCTGAGTAGCCATAATTTCTCCAATAAACTAATAATATCGCTAAATATAAATTTTCATAAAAAGTATTGAGTCCCCGTTTTAACGGGTTAATTGTCAATATTCAAAACAGCCTGCCGGCAGAACTCAAAACTAACCGCCATTCGGGGACAAATATGTGTAAGCGCCAATTTTATTTTCGTAAAACTCGATCAATTGATGACCGTCTTTCGAAGACAGTTCGCCGTCTTTTATTCTTTGCTGAATGATTCGGCGGAACTGATCGTGCAGCTGCGTCGCGTCATAACGCACCGTCGCTAATGAATCGCCAAGTGTTGCGCCGTAGATAACCTTTTTAATGATGTGACCATCTTCGCCGATGTGTATTTGTGCTTCGTGCGGCACACCGAACAAATTATGATTATTGCCCATCACTTCCTGATACGCCCCGACGAGCAGCATTGCCAAATAATAAGGCTCGCCTTCGATCAATTTATGTAATTCAAGCACAGGTTTAACATCGTGCAAGTCAACGAACTTTTCGACGATGCCGTCTGAATCGCAAGTTATATCACATAGCGTAGCATATTCTGTCGGTTTTTTGTTAAGTCTATGTATTGGAACAATTGGAAACAATTGTTCCAATGCCCAATTGTCCGGGATCGAACGGAAAACACTGAAATTTGCCAAATATTTGGTCGAAAGAAGCCGCCGCAGTTCGTCGAATTCCTCGGAAACATATTTTTTCTGCTGCGCGTATTCGTCCGCTTTTTCGCAAACATCCCAAAATAAAACCTCGCCTTTGCCCTTATCTTCGAGCGAAATTAAGCCGAGATTGAACATTTGAAAAAGTTCTTCGCGGTGCTCGAGCGCGTCGTGATAATATTCGCGATGATTTTTGACGTTGATCGTTTCGCGCAGATCAAAAAGCTCCTTGACAACCTGCGGATCGTTGCTGTCAAACGTGATCGGGGTGGTGATATCTTCGACGACGGTTTCGATCTCGTCCTGAATATTCGTGACCAAAACCGCGTGATAAGCCGAAAGATAACGTCCCGATTCCTGAATGATTGTCGGATGCGAAACATTTTCGTCGTCGCAAACCATTTTGATGACATAAACGACATCGTTCGCGAATTCCTGTGCATTGTAGTTTGCCGAAGATTCAAATGCGGTTTTCGATCCGTCGTAATCGACCGCCATCCCGCCGCCGACATCCAAATATTGGATCGGAATATTCATATTGCGGATTTTCGCATATGTGCGGGCGGCTTCTTTCATCGCATTTTTAATGCGTTTGATGTCGGTTAATTGCGATCCGATATGAAAATGCAGAAGCGTCAGCATCTCGGTTTTTCCGGCTTCCTGCAAGCGGCGGATAACTTCTAAAATTTCCGTCGTCGTCAAACCGAATTTGGCTGCTTCACCGCCGGATTTTTCCCATTTGCCCGAACCTTTCGAATAAAGCTTGACGCGGACGCCGAGCATCGGAAGTTTGGCGTCCGGTCTTTCGGTAATGATTTCTTCGGCAAGTTTTAAGGTGTGGTCGAGTTCGTTCAACTTTTCGATCACGATGACGACATTTTTTCCCGATTGAGCGCCCGTGAAAGCGAGTTCGATAAATTCCTTGTCCTTAAAACCGTTCAGCACCAGCAAACTGTCGGTGGCTTGTTCCATCGCCAAAGCCGCGTAAAGTTCGGCTTTCGAACCGGCTTCCAAACCGAAATTATAACGCGAGCCTTCACGTAAATATTCTTCGATGACGGCGCGATTCTGATTGACCTTCATCGGAAACACGCACATATGATTGCCGTGATAATCAAATTCTTTGATTGCTTTGCGGAAAGCGGTTTGAAGTTTGCGGATTTGTCCGACGAGAAGCTGCGGAAAGCGAAGCAGGATCGGCGGGTTGATCCCGCGTTTCTTTAAATCTTCGATAATTTCCCTGACATCTGCCGAGTGGTTATCATTTTCAGAGGCGCGGACAATTAAATTGCCCTTGCGATTTACGCCGAAATAGCCTGCGCCCCAATTGTCAATTCCGTATGTTTCTATCGTTTGGTCGATAACTGCACTCAATTTGTTTTTCTCCGAAAAAATATTTGCTCAGAAATTCTGAGCAAACCAAGATAAAAGTTTATAGCCTATAAAAAATTTAACAAAAAACAAAATGCAGAACAACAACTATTTTTTTTAACCTAGAAAAAATCAGCAAAAGCTGAAGAAATATCATCTTAAAATTTGTGGCATAATCATTGCCCTAGATAAAAACCGACAAGTGTTGTTTCTTTGAAAAATTCGACATTAAATACAGTAAATATAATATTTAGAACAAATTTACAGTTAGTTATACATACAAAATTGTCGAAACTTGTCAAAAGCGATATGACAAAATATGTCACATTTATAAGTTTTACAGACTTTAAATCAGTGAGGTGAAAAAATGAAAAAAAATACTCAGAGCGGTTTTTCTTTAATCGAATTACTTTTGGTTGTAACTATTATCGGAATAATTGCGGCTCTCGGAGTTCCGTCTTTGCAAAGAGGAATCAGAGCGGCTGATAACGGCGCCGCTTTTGCACAAATGAGAGTTCTTTCTTCAGCGCAGGTCAGCTTTTTTTCACAAAACAGCAGATTTGCTCGTTTAAGCGAATTAAATACGATTCAGGCAAACGGTTTCGGAACTACTTCCGGATCGAGCCTTTCGAAAGGCAGATTTGTTTATGAAATGAGTCCCTTAACTCCGACAGATATTGAGCTGAGAGATGGTTACACGATCGTTGCCAGCGGAACTATCGGAGTTGACGGAATTCCGTATGTTTTCAGAGTAAATCAAACCGGCGAGATCGTTCAAATCACACCTTAAAAGATAAATTGTTCAAATCACACCTTAAATGATACAATGAAATTCTCCCCCACTTCCGCTATTGAAAAAATCATCCCTCGATTTTTCATTCTATTCCATACAATTTGAAAAACTAGATTCCAAATCTTACTAAAATGAGCATTTTTGAAGACCTAATTGAAGAGCTGAAAGACGAAAATCTGCTTGAAGAAACAGTTATTGAAGTTCACAACGAACAACGACGGGTTGCTGATATTCAAGCCCAACGCAACAACGCGGAAATTTCTCAATTGCGGACGGCTTCCGACTTTAACTATTCGCAGCCGACAATTCCGGCTTTTGAAAGCGCGGCGTCTGACGAAGCATTTGACGCGGATCACGAGGATTCGATCGATCAGGAAATCTATGCGGCGCAGGCGGTCGAAGGATTAAGCTTACCGATTGTCTTGGAAAACGATGATTTATTGATGGCGGAAACCGAAGCCGAATTTGTCTCGGAAGGACTGAAAATTCATCCTAAAATTGAAAAAACAAAAATGGTCGGCGGCGAAAAAGAATATTTTCGCAAACGCGCGATGGATGAAGTGACGGCTTTGCAAATGGTTGAGCATGTTCTCTCCGGAGTTGAACGCGAGCAGATGAAAACGGTTCCAAAACCATACGACGAGTTGCCGGTCAAACTCGCTTTACACGATTTTCTGCAAGATGCGCACGAAACAAATACGACCGAGCACGCGCAATCGGAATTTCGTTTAATGCAGGAAACCGAAAACTGGTATTCCGCGCTTTCGTATCGCGACAAATATATTACGGTTGCTCATTTGCGCCGTTATTGCGAAACCTCACGACCGGCTTTAAGCGCCCAGGCATTGATTTCATTGGCGCGTTTCTATCGAAATTCGCCGTATTCCGAATCTGTTCGCAGTAAGTTTGATCTTGTGATGACGCGTCTTTTCAGCCGCGAAATCGATTTTGAACAAAGAGAATTACTGCTGGATCGTGGTGAAATGATTCAGCAGCTCAAGGCGCTTTATTCAGATTGGTCGAGCATTCAGCTTTATTCGGTTGATGAGGAAGATTCTGAGATCATTATTTCGACGCTGAAATTCGAAGATTTCATAAAGGAAGCCGAAAACACACAAAGTTTTGAAGAAATGATAAATAGTGATTTCTTCAGCCGTCTGCGGTCGTTCAAAGAAAGCTGTCACGAAAATTTCTTCGCGCCGCTCGTGACCGCTCATGCCGCCGAATCGAACATCCGAATCGGCAATCGCTATGTTGATTTGCTCCAAAAGGAAAAGGACAATTCCAACATTGCCAATCTGGAGGAAAAATACGGATTTTTGCATGATCAGGCAATTTCAGATGCGACCGGCAAAACCCTTCAACTTCTTGATCTGCTCAAAGAAAGAAGTGAGTTCGGATCACGCGGACCGGCAGAAATCGTTGAAGTTTCGGTGAAAGAGCAGGAAAGAAGCCGGGCGAAAGCTCAGAAAAAACCGCGAAATAAACTATTTTCCGTTAATAAATGGCTTTTGGCGGCGACCTTGATAACACTCATCGGTTGTTTCGGGCTTTATTTTTGGGCTGATTATGAAGCGAAAGAAACGACGAAAGTTTCGCCCGGTGTTGTCAAAGTCAATTTAGAAAATTCTGTGATGAAGGAATATGTTCAAACTGCCCGCATTACCGATGAAACATTTTTTGGAATAACTTTAGCGGCTTGGGAAAATCTGAATGGGGAGAAAAAAGAAGAATTACTCAAGAAAATTCTCGAAGTCGGACCCGAAAAAGGCTTTAAAAAAGTTCATCTGATAAATCCGAGCGGCAAGTCTGTCGGGTTTGCCTCGGTCGAAAAAGTTGAAGTTTATCACCAATAGATTGGCGTAATTAAGAAAAATTAAGCCTCGAAAATTATCGAAAACTCATTTTGAAGTTGTCTCGCAGTAGTGTAAAATCCTTACTGAAATTTGCGTGTAAAAAGTGCAATCTTCCCCGATAAATCTAATTTACAAACAAATT
>JBBQOA010000148.1:0-9090 GCA_038330465.1 Pyrinomonadales bacterium | reverse complement strand
GCGTTCAAAAAATTTCGGCGGTTCCAAATAATGAACCGTATCGCCATGCGAACAATATTTATTTTCGAGTTCGAGAAGTTCCGCTTCTGTTTTGCGGCGTTCGATTTTATGTAATTTTGCGGTTGTGTTTATGGTTGTCATATGATTATCGGTTTTCTCCTTAAAATTATTAGGCGGCTTTGAGCCACGAACGCCGTTCTCCATTGAGCGTCAAAACAAAATTTTCAAATCCTTCGTCAAGGGTTTCCGCAACTTGTTTGAGACCGGAATAAGCAGTTTGTGGAATCCGGTTTTCGAGACAAAATTCGGATAATTTGTTTTTGGCAAAAACGATGTCGGCACATTGCGCGGCAAAACGGTCAGATAATCCGTCACCGACGAAAATAACCGGTGCGGCAAACGGATTTTTAAGTTTTATAACGGCGGGTTTGCAGGTCGCACAGCCATCGCCGCAGACATTTTCAAAATACGGAAATTCGGTTCGCCAACTGTTGCGCCCGTTTGAAATCAAACGGTTTGCCGAAACGGTGAGATTTTCGCGCAACTGACGATTTGAAATGTTTTTTTCGAGCAGTTGGCGGATGTAATAATCGAAACCGTCGCTGATGATATGAACGTCAATTCCCGAATCATTGCAAAACCGAAGAAGCGGTAAAAACCCTTCGTCGAGTTCGAGCGTGTCGAGAAATTCGTCGAGTTCCGCAGGCGACACTTTGACCAAAGCGAATTGTTTTTGCAAACATTCCCGCGAACCGATTTTGCCGCTCGTCCATAGTTCTTCGATATCAACCCAGCGTTTATCGGCAAATTGTTCCAAAATCCGGTCAATTACGTCTTTTTTCGAGATTGTTCCGTCAAAATCTATAAATAAAATCGGTAGTCCTTCGTTAAGAAATATTTCTGTTAGATAAGTGTTTGGATTCATATTTTTTTCTCCCTTAAAATAGTGGCGGTAAAAAGCCTAAATTTAATGTTTTGTCGTGTAATTCCGGACAAATCTCGGTAAGCGGCGCGACGCGCAAACCTTTGTCGCACAACCCGCTCAAAATGAATGGAATCGCTTCGACGGTCGCCAGTCGGCTGATGCGTCCCGCGGAATCGCCGTCGTGAAGCAGAATGATCGAATCGCTTTGGACGGTTTCCAAAACATTCCGCGCAATCGTTTCAGCCGAAATTTTCTTCCAGTCAAAACCCGTATCGCTCCACTGAATCGTGCGCAGCCCTAGTTCTCGGGCAACCGCAAAATACGCCCGCGAACGAACGCCGCATGGCGGACGTGCAATCCGCGGTTCAACGCCGGTCACTTTTTTTATAACTTCCTGGGTTTTTTTGAGTTCGCTTCGGGTTCTGCTTGCCGGACGGAACAAAAAAATCGGATGCGAAAAGGAATGATTGCCGATCTCGTGCCCGTCATTGAAAATTTTTTGTGCGATTTCGGGAAATTTTTCAACCATTTCACCGATCAGAAAAAATGTTGCCTTGACATTTGCTTCGCGTAAAAGGTCGAGAATTTGCACCGTGTCGGGCGAAGGTCCGTCGTCGAAGGTTAAAGCGACACAATTATTGCCGCCGCTGCCGCACCAGACGGTTTCGCCCAAAACCTGCGAACGAACGGCGTAGGTCAGATAATAAACCGCGCCCCACGCGCCGAACCCGAGTAAAATAATCGTTCCCGAAATAATCAAGATCGTTTCAATCATCACTTTTAATAATTCTGTCTTGAATCCACAAAGCCAGTTTTTCGGCAGCTTTGGTTTGTCCGACGGCTCGTGTATTGATCCTCATTGTTTGTAATATTTTTTTATCGTTTAGCAATTCACCGACGGCTTTCGTGACTTCTTCAACGGTTTTAACGGCTCGTCCAACTCCGTAATTTTCGAGCAGCTCGTATTGAATCCGTTCCGCGCCCGGCGGCGGTTCGAGAGCGATGATCGGCAGTCCGCAACTCATCGCTTCATAAAAGGTCAAACCGAGTTTTGAGATCAAAATATCGGCAATCTTCATTAAATCGGGAACTTTATCCGTCCAGCCTAAAATATGAACGCGATTGAAAAAACCGATTTTTTCACAACGGGTTTTTAATTTTTTGTTGCGTCCGGTCAAAACTACGATTTGAATCGGTTGATGAAGCAGACTGTTAACAATAGCTTCGATTTTTCCCAATCCCTCACCGCCGCCGGAAACCAAAATAATCGGCTCATCCGGATCTAGTTTGAATAATTTGCAGAAATTCTCACGCTCCGTCTGCCGTTCGGGATCGGTCAAACGCCGGAATTTTGAGCCCAGCGGTGCGCCCCAAATTTTGACTGTTTCGCTTTTCGCGCCCTGGCGAGTGAAAGTTTCTTGAATCAAATCCGTCGTCAGACAATATAAATCCACTTCCGGCTGAATCCATGCGCGGTCGGCTTCAAAATCGAGATTGACCGCAACGAGCGGGATTTTTAATTTTAAATCGCGTTTGATCAGTGCCGCGATTTCTCCGCAGCCGACTTCGGTCGAAACAATTGCCGCCGGTTGAATTTGTTCGACCAACTTAAATAATTTTCGGCAATGGCGCCGATAAAACCATTCGGGGCTCGTCTGCGGTTGACGTTTTTGGTAAGCGTCAATTTTCCCCCACACGGCAGGAATGTTTTTGACCAGCCACAAATAGAGCGAAACGTGCGTAAAACGCGCCAGCGGAGACATAAAGGCGGAAACTTCGATGATCCGCGTCGGAATTTGCTTGTTTATTTGGCGCCACGCCTCGACGATCGCTTCGGCAGCTCTCGTGTGGGCGGCGCCATTTTGGATCGTCAGCAGAAGAATCGGACGCGCAGAAATACGCTCGCAGGCAATCGTCCGCGCTTCGGATTTTTCTAAAATTTGAGCGGCTGCCGGCTTCATTTTATTGGCATCCCTGAAATTGACTTCTTAAAATTTCCGTCAATTTTTTTCTTTTGTTGTCTTAAATCTTTTCGGTTTGCCTCGTTCTTTCGGGCTTCGAGTTTGCGCCACGCCGAAAACATTTTTCGGTACGCCGAAAGCCTTTTGCAGGGCGTGAAAATCTTTTCATTTAGCGCATTGCGGGCAAGCGTCGTTAAAGCCAGATTGACGATTTGTTCGCTCGTATCGGTGTGCGCCAACTTTTTGGCGTTTGCCGACATTTTCTGCCTTTCGGTCAAATCATCGAGCAGTCTGAGAACTTCGGCGGCGGTTTCCTCTGAGCCGTGTGTGATGACGCTCGCATTTTGTCCGGCAAAATATCGAGCATTTTCTTCTTCGGGTCCCGGAATCGCGTCGAAAAGGACGGACGGCAAACCGCAGGCGGCAGCTTCCGATAAAGTCAAACCGCCAGGTTTCGTCGCTAAAATTTGGGCAGCTTGCATTAATTCGGCAATTAAACTTGTCCAACCGATAATTTGCAGTGAAACCGTCGGTGAATTTTGAAGTTTCTCTAACTGCGCTTTTGCTTTTGAGTCTTTGGCGGGCAGCGCGATGATTTGTAAATCTTTGCCCGTTTGCAAAAGCCGTCCGGCGACTTCATTCATTTTTGTCGGACCCATTCCGCCACCCATCAGCAAAACGATCGGTCGTGCATCTAAACCGAACCGCTGTCTGGTTTCGTCCGTGACGTATTTTTTTGAAAAACTCGGATTCAAAGGAATACCGTGAACTTCAATTTTTTCCTCGCTTGCTCCCCAATTTTGGAGTTGTTTTTTGACTTGTTCGGTGGCGACAACGTAGCCGGAAATCTCGGGTTTGACCCAGATCGGTTCGGCTTCAAAATCCGTAATAACACCAATAATCGAAGCCGCCGTTAAATTTTCCCGGCGACTGATCACTGCAATCTCGGAGGCACCGACCTCCGCCGCGACGATCAAATCAGGTCGAAATCTTCGGATTTCATCAAATACTTTGCGGCACCCTTTTTTCCACATCCAAACCGGCGCGGTCTGCTCATCACGCCGTTCGATACGGGAATCAAAAAACTTTCCCCAGAGACGCGGCGCATAACGGATCATTGCCCAGTAAGTCCAGACGTAAAAGACACGGAAAAGAAAACTGCATTCATCGAGCACATCGATCAAACACAATTCGGCTTCCGGAATTTGTTTTTGAAATTCGCCGATAATGTTTTGCGCGGCAGAAACATGCCCCGCCCCGAATGAAAGAGTTAAAACCAAAATGCGCGGTTTTTTATTCATTCTTCCCTCCAATTCAAGACTCGAAAACCGGTGGCGAGCAAAATTGCCGCCATCATAATCAAAATTGAGATCTCGCTGCCGATATACGGATTTCCCGTTAAAATTTTATTGATTGCAGCGGCGATATAAGTTGTTGGCAAAATGTAGCCGAGCCAGTGCAAAACTGCCGGCAAAGCGTCCGCTGAATAATAAACCGGCGCGAGCAGCACAATTCCGGCACCGAGTGCGTCAGTGTAAAGCGACCCTTCCGAAAAAGAGCGGACCCGCGCGGCGATAATGACGCTGATTCCGCATAAGGCGAGCTGCGCGACCAAAATAATCAGAATGAACGATAAAACACCCGAAAATCCGCTGATATTCGTTTCCACACCTAAAATTTTCGCCGCCGCGAGCATCGAGATTATGCCCAAAGATCCTTGTACAAGAGCAAAAACTAGGACACCGAAAATATAGGAAGAAGGCGCTAATGGAAGAGTCGCAAAAAGTTTCAAGCGTCCGGTAAAACGATTTTCGAGCAATAAATATCCGAGCCAGCTGATTGCCGTCAGCGAAAGCGAAAAAACCATCGAAGCCGCGAGAAAATGGAGTTTTTCGTTATTGGAAACGGATTCTGCCGATTGCCGGGCGATAGCGTTCGCGAACAGATACATACCGATTGGAAAAACGATTGCCGCCAGCAGAAACGGTCCGGTTTCGCGCCTTAGCCGCGCCAGATGAATTTGAAAAATACAAAAAATGTCGGTCAACCTTTTTTTCATTTTTTGTCTTCCTCCACTTGAAGCCGTTCGCCGATCAGCGAAAAATAAACATCTTCGAGCGAGGTGGTCGCGAGCTGATATTCGCTGATTTCTTTTGCACCGATAAATTCACGCGCCGCCGCGAAATCGGCAAAAAATTCGATATGCGGCATCGCGATCTGTCCCTTGCCGTTCAAATAACTCAAGCGGTATCGATCGGGAAAACGGGCGCGAAGTTCCTGCAAAGTTCCGTCCGCGATGATTTTTCCGGCGTTGATAAAAGCGATCCGGTCACATAATTGCTCGGCTTCTTCGAGGTAATGCGTCGAAAAAATAACGGTCGTGCCGGCAACAATAATTTGTTTGAGAAGCAGCCAAACCGTGCGCCGCGATTGCGGGTCGAGTCCCGTGGTCGGTTCGTCCAAAATGAGCAGCGGCGGATTTCCTAAAAATGCCAAACCGATCAAAATTCTTCGCCGTTGTCCGCCCGAAAGCTCACCGACCCGTTTTTTTTCCTCGTTTTCAAGCTCGAGATTTTTCAATAATTCTTGGGTTTGATCGCGCGCTGATTTTTTATCTAAACCTTTTAATTTTCCGAACAGTTCGAGATGTTCCCGGACGGTCAATGTTTCAAAAACACCGGCTTCCTGCGGCGTGACGCCCATCAAATGTTTTGCCTTGTTCGGCTGCACGATGGCATTCACGCCGAAAATTTCAATCGCGCCGGAAGTCGGTTTAAGTTCGGTCGTCAGTTGCCGTAAAAAGGTTGTTTTGCCAGCCCCGTTCGGACCTAAAACCGCGACACATTCGCCGCAATTGACCGTAAAATCAATACCGGAGGTCGCTTCAGTGCCGTTTTTATAACGCTTGAAAAGTTTATTTACGTGAACGGCTATTTTTTTTTCGGGTGAAAAACTCATAAAATCTAGACCAGCTGCAAAAACTCCATCGCGCTCCAAACAGCTGTCCACGGATTGTTTCGATAAGCGGAAACTTCATATGGACAACCGATTTTGCAGCCTTTGCAAAAATCCCACATATCGGGCGATTGCTTGATAATTTCGCGAACTTCAGGCGATGCGTAAATTTCCTGCAAACTCATCTCCGGTGCGCCCTTGTGCTTTGAAACAAACGCGCACGGAAATTGAATTGCGCCGTCGGGACGCATATTGATCAGGTGCGACGCCGAGCGGCACGGAAACTTTTTGGTAAAGCCGCCATCGCGGTAAAATTTGTAATAATCCGTGTAAAACCGCACGCATTTATATTTTTTTTTCAAATCCAGAACATAAACGGCGATTTTATCGAGCGCTGCGTGTTCCATCTCGACATTTTCGGTTTCAAAAGTCGTCCGCACGACGTTGTGAACGGCTTCGGTATGAAGTAAAAATCCGCGTTCCATGCAAAATTCGGCAAGCGCGGGCAAATCTTCAAGATTCGATTCATCAACCGCCGCATTGATCTGTACAAGATTATGTTTGAGCTTATTGTCGGCGATATAATCGAGCGCGGAAAGAATCGTCGGAAGTCCGTCGATGCCGCGCCGCTGTTTGAATTTTTCACGGTCGAGCGTGTCGATCGAAACTTCGAGTTGATCGAGTTTGACGCAGGATTCGGCGTATTTTTTCAGAGCTAAACCATTCGTGGGCATCGAAGTGAAAAATCCTTTTTTCGAGGCGTATTCGATGTATGCCGGAACATTTGCGTTCATCAAAGGTTCGCCGCCCGACATACTCCACGCAAAAACGCCCATCTCAGCGGCTTCGTCCATTCGGCGAAAAACACGGTCGCGCGTCGCTTTTTCTTCAGGTAATTGATTCTGCCAGATCGCGCAGTAACCGCATTTCATATTGCAGTGGAGAGTTGTTTCAAACATCACCATAAACGGTCGATTGAAACCGTGACGAAGTTGTTTGAGCGCGTTTTTCATCATTAAAACTTTCTTCATAATTTTAGCGATCTTTCTCATTGAAAACATTCTCGTTGTTTCACTTGGCTCCCCTTTAAAAGTCAATATCAAACTTAGCTTTCACTGAAATTCCCAAACTGTTGTAAAACTGTCCAAAATTCGGACTCGTGACATTCATTTGCATATCACGCGGATTGAAATGGTTCGTCAGATTAAATAACGCCGCGCCGACGCGGGCATATTTGTCTTTGAAAAACGGCAGTTTGACGCCTTTCGTGATCTGTAGATCAAGCGAAACATAGAGCGGAAAACGTCCTGCCGCGTTTCTTGCGCCAACGAAATCCAATCTTTCGTTGACGGCAGAAAACGGAAAGCCGGAACGAATCTCGAAAAGCGGCGCAACGCGAATTTTATATTTTTTGGAAATGTCGATTTGCCCGTAAAATAATACGCGGTGCGGTGCGTCGAAGGGCTGTCGCCCGTATTCATTCGGACGCACGACGAACGCGGGCATATCGCCGAGGAATCTATCAGCCGTATTCAGATCTCCTTTGGATCGTGAAAAAACATAAGATACATTCCAATTTCCGAATCTTTCGCTGTTGTAGGCGAGCAAAAATTGTAGTTCGTCATAACGCGAACGACCGCGACTGTTCAATAAAAGCAAGCCGGCGGCGGCGGCGACATTTATCGGGTCAACGAGCAAGTCGTTTTTTGTAAATCTTTGCAGAAAACCGAGGCGGGCGGTTAAATCTTTCGTGATTCGGCGGTCGAGTTGAAGACTCCAGCGAATGCTGCGCGGCGTCCGGAGCGGTTCTCCAATTCGGGTATCAAAAAAACGTGGAGCGCCGATGATGGTTGTGCCGTTCGCCGCGTAATTGGTCACGATGCGTTCGGGAATCAGGTCGAATTCGGAGGTTGGATTTATCACTTCGTCCGTCATATCACCGTTAAAATATCCGGCGGATGACAATGAACGGTCAAAGAAAATACCGATACCGCCGCGGAGAATCGTCCGGGAATTTTTAAGCGGAAGAAAAAGAAACGAAAAACGCGGCGCGATATTATTTCGTTTGGTGACCCCGTCGCGGTCGAAACGCAACCCGTAATCCAATGTTAAATTCGGACTGACAACATATCGATCCTGCACGAAAACAGCGGCTTCGGTGTATTTATAATTGAGCGGCGCGGCGTTTGAAAAATCTATGCGCTGCGCTAAACTGCCATCGGTGCGGCGAATAAAGATCGAATTGTAAAGAAGCTGTCCGCCGATTTTTGTTTGGTCTAATTCAAGACCGATTTTGATCAAATGTTCGCCATAAAATTTCAGCGGGCGCGAATAATAGGTTTCCTGCCACTGAAGTCGTTTTGTGCGGCGGCGCGTGTCGGCAAAATAACCGCCGCTGTTGGTCTCCGGTGCGACAGTAAACGGTAGATTCGATTTGGCGAAAACGTCAGCGTCAAAGGTTTTGTAACTGATTTCCGACGACAAAAACGAAGCGTTTTTGAACACTAATTGCTCGGAAACCGACAATAAAATTCCACGCTGTTTGTAATTCGGCGTGGTCGCCGGCGGATTGAATGTGTCGAGATTGAAGTTGCGGATTTTGTTCGGAAAAATCGCCGCGTTAAATTTTAGCAAATTGCTTTTGTTGATATTCCAATCAATCTGCGTGAATGAGTTAAAACCTTCTTGCACCAATTGATTATCGGGTTTCGGCAGGCTTGGCGTGAAAAAGGTCGAATAGCGGTATTCAAAAGATTGCAGAAAATACAGCCGCTTCGGCACAATTGCGCCGCTCAAAGTGATTCGCGGGCGAAAAGAATCAACCGTCGTCGAAAAGATATTGTGAAGCGTCGGGAAAAATCTGGCGGCGGAAATTTTAAATTTGTCGCCGCCGCCTTTGGTTTGCAGATTTGTGAAACCGCCCGTAAAACGTCCAAATTCGGCAGAATAAGGATTTTCTTCAACCTGCACACTGCCGGCGGCTTCGAGCGGAATTTCAAACGCGAGTTTGCCGGTTGCCGGATCGGTCACGTCCGCGCCGTTGACCGTGTAACCGCTCTGTCCGGTGCGTGTTCCCTTCAAAAAATCATTGCCGTTGCCGTCGCGAATGACTCCGGGCGTAAGCGCGATCGCGCTTTGGTAAGTTTCGGTGCGAAGCGGTTGAGTTTTGAGCGTTTCCGAGCGCACGACGTTTGATGTCGCAGTTTCCGAAATGCTTAACAGACCTTCTTCGTCGCGGATCGTGACCGA
>JBBQOA010000147.1:0-9112 GCA_038330465.1 Pyrinomonadales bacterium | reverse complement strand
TCTCGCTGGACGGTTTTTTGGTCGGAAAGCTCTAAAGATGAAATTCGTCAACTTTTTCATTTCCGAAAGCGCCTTTGAAAAAAGTTCGCATTGGCTCGAAAGACAGGGAATGAAAACGGTCTTTATCAGCCGGTTCGTTTTCGGGCTGCGTCTTCCGCTTTATTTTGCGGCGGGCGTTTTGAAAACTTCATTTTGGCGATTCACACTGTATTTTTCGATTGCCGTCGCGATCTGGACGCCGATTCTCGTCGGTTTAACTTACCGGCTCGGCGCCGAAGCCGTCAAGAGCTCGCTTTTTAATCAAAATCTGTGGCTCGGTCTGATCTTGCTCGTCGTCAGTTTATTGTTTGTTGTCCGTATTTTACAGCAGCTTTTGACATGGAAAGGCAGACGAATTCTTTGGGGAAAAATCAAACGCCGTTTTATCTGGGAATTTTGGTCTTTGCGCGTATTTTACATTCCGGTGGTCGTTTATATCGCTTGGCTCGCCGTTAAATTTCGAAGTTTGACGGTTTTCACCTGCACGAATCCGGCGATCTTGGCGAGCGGTTTTGTCGGCGAATCAAAAGAAGAAATTTTGCGCGGGCTTTGGCAATCGGAATCAGCTAAACCATATTTGTTAAAGCATTTATATTTGTCCGAAGAATTTAGCGCGGCTGAAAAGCTGCAAAAAACGACCGAATTTATGGAGGCGAACGAGCTTGTTTTTCCGATCGTCCTCAAACCCGATGTCGGCGAGCGCGGATTCGGCGTTCAAATCATCAAGTCAATCGATGAATTACAAGAAATTTTATCGGCATCGACAAATGAGAATCTGATTTTACAGGAATTTTGCGGCGGCGAGGAAACGAGCGTTTTTTACTATCGGTATCCATCAGAGGTAAAGGGACGGATATTTGCGATCACCGAAAAACGTTTTCCGCGAGTTTTGGGCGACGGCAGTTCAACGCTCGAAGTCTTGATTTTACGCGATCCGCGCGCAATTTGTTTGGCGAAAAGTTATCTCGAACGAAACAGCGAACGGCTGGAAACGATTCCCGCAGAAGGCGCGGAAGTTCAAATAATCGACATCGGAACACATTCGCGCGGCGCGATATTTCTGGATGGCGGTTGGATGAAAACCGAGAAATTAGAACAAAAAATGGACGAGATCTGCCGTGGGTTTGAAGGGTTTTATTTCGGCAGATTCGACATTCGCGTTAAATCTTTTAAAGAATTTGCAAAAGCCGAAAATTTCAAGATCGTCGAATTAAACGGCGTCACGAGCGAAGCCACGAACATTTACGATCCACAACATACGTTATTTCAAGCATATAAAATACTTTTCCGGCAATGGAAAATCGCTTTTGAGATCGGCGCGGAAAATAAAAAACTCGGCGTCAAACCAACAAAAATCCATGACCTGATCAAACTCATTTTCGGCAAACAAATCCAAAATCCGCAATCCAAAATCCAAAATCCAAAATGTGTGTAATATTTTTCGCCTACAAACTTCATCCCGAATATCCGTTGATCCTGCTCGCCAATCGTGATGAATTTTACGAACGTCCGACCGAAAAAGCGCATTTCTGGCAAGATGCGCCCGACGTTTACGCGGGACGTGATCTCGTTCACGGCGGAACCTGGCTCGGAATTACCAAAACCGGACGCTTTGCCGCGGTGACCAATTACCGTGACCCGAACGCGCCGAAAGGGAAATTTTCACGCGGCGAGTTGGTCAGTGATTTTTTGAAAAACGACGATTCAGCGTTTGATTATTTAAAAAATATTCAAAAAAAGGCAACTTTTTATTCCGGATTTAATCTCTTGGTCGGTGAAATTAACTCGCGAATCAGCGAATTCGGCTATTTTTCAAACCGCGAAAATAGGATCAAAATTCTCGAAAAAGGTCTTTACGGTTTAAGCAATCAACTACTCGATACGCCGTGGCGCAAAGTCGAAAAAGGAAAAGCCGCGTTATCCGAAATTTTGCAAAAAGAAATGATCGACAATGCCGCGCTTTTCGAAGTGCTGAACGACAAATCGCTTGCCGACAACAAGGATTTGCCCGACACGGGAATCGGTTTCGAACGCGAAAAATTGCTGTCAGCGATTTTTATCGAAACACCGGTTTACGGAACTCGTTCGTCGAGTTTGATCCTGATAAATAAAGATTACAAAATTACGCTCGACGAACGCATCTATCGATAGATTTGCAAATTCAAATGGATAATCCGTTTGTTTTGGCGTCAGAAAACGATATAATGCCGTCATTGAACAATTTATCTTCTGCTCTGGCGATTTTTTATGAATCTTAAAAAAATAAATATTCTGATTTTTTCTAGCGTGGTTTTTCTTTTGATCAATCAAATTCAAGTTTTCGGGCAAACCGCGAATTTTAGGTTTGTTCTCGAAGAGCGTTTAGCAAAGGCGGAAATTTACCGTAACGGAAAAAAAACAACCGGTATCCGGCTTGATGAAGTTTGCGCGGTCGATGCCGATCCGGTTTCAGAACGTGTTTTTCGCGAATACGGCGCGATCTTCGTCGCCGGAAATGGCGTTAGGTTTCCCGTTAAATGCGTATTTGCCGATGATTCGGAAGTCCGCAGCTATCAGGCTTCGGCAAACCCGAAATCACAAAATATCGGCGGCACGGTGATCGAATTACAGGAACCGGCAATGACTGCGTTGCTTGAAGCGATCGCCGACGCAAAACAAAAAAATCTGCGCATCACACCGCGCGGCGGTTCGATTGCGGCAAAGCGTTCCTATCAGGACACGGTCGATCTTTGGTATTCGAGATTTAATCCGGCATTGAATTATTGGACCGCGAAAGGAAAAATTTCCCGCCGTGAGGCGGAAATGGTCAAAGGGTGGAATATTCAAAAACAAGTTGCGCAGGTTTTGCAATGGGAAAGTAAAGGCTGGTATTTTAGCAAGGATCTTAGTAAATCAATTCTCTATTCGGTCGCCGCGCCGGGCGCTTCGCAGCATATTTTTATGTTGGCTTTGGATGTCGAACAGTTTGCCAATAAATCGGTCAGAGATATTTTGGCAAAACACGGCTGGTTTCAAACCGTCAAAAGCGATTTGCCGCATTTTACATATTTGGGCGTTGACGCAAGTAAATTGGATTCGCTCGGTTTAAAAAAAGTAGCCAACAACGGACAAATCTTTTGGATACCGAATCTTGATTAACTTGATGGCGGATTGGATGCGAAAATTATGAATTGCCCGAAATGCAACACAATTAATGAAATTTCAAATGTGTTTTGTATCAATTGCGGCGAAACATTCAGCACCGACGCAGCACATCAGCAAACGATGATGCCGCCGCCGCACAGCTCCGATTCGATAATGCCGACACAGATGTTTGAGCCGCCGGCAAACCAAACGGCTGAGTATCCATCAGACCCGACGGTTTTGGCACCGCATCTCAATATCAATCGATCAAACGCGAATTTCAATCCTTCACAGGCAAACTATCAGACTTCGCAGGTTGGTTTTAATCCGGCAATACCATTTATTCAGCCGCCGTCGCCGCCGAAAAGCAGGTTCGGATTATGGCTTGGTTTAGGAGTTTTGGTGGCGATCATTCTGGGCGGCGCAATTGTGGCGGCGTTTTTTCTTTTGTACAAACCGGCGACAGTTGCGGAAGTGTTACCGGATCATCTTGGAATGTTCTTTCAAAACAGCGATAAAACTTCGGTTGACGAGATCAAAAAACAGGATTTTACAAACGCGCTCGAGGGTAAAGACAAACTTCTTAAAGATGATTCGATGCCGACGGTCGAAAGCAAACCCGATCTGATATTGTATTCTGACGGCAAAGATATTCCGATCAGCGATTTGAAATTGATCCAGCTTGATTCGATAAAAACCGATGGAACGATGAAACAGATCGATTTCAAAGCGACGCCCGTTGACGGAAAACCGGAAATGAAACGACTTTGGTTTCCTCAGCATTTAGCCTCCGGAAAATATGCGTTTGCGCTGATCGACGGTTTTTTTGACGACGGCAAACATAAATTTTGGGCGTTTCAGGTTAAAAGCTCTGATGTAAACGACAATGCTAATCTGGCAAAAGAAACGAATGTTTCGGTAAAAAACAAATCGAATAATTCAGATTCCAAAAATATCAATTCAGCGGCAACAACTGAAGCAACAAAGCCCACGCCGGCGGCGACATCAACGATTGCGCCCCCGGTCGGCTCACGAACGGCTTACGCCGCGACGAATAACGTGGTTGTTCGTGCAGCGCCAGGACTTGATGCGCGTAAGATTAGCGGACTCAAACGCGGTCAAAAAGTTTATATTTTAAGTTATTCAAATAATTACGACTATTGGAATGGATTAGAGGGAAATTGGGCGAATATTCAAACCGAAAGCGGGCAACGCGGATGGGTTTTTTCGCCGCTTATTCGATATTAAATTATGAGGAAATAATGAAAATCATCAAACAAATAATTTTTGTCACAGTATTTTTTTCGTTCGGCATTTTAGTGGCGTGCTGGTCTGCCGACCCGAATAAAAAAACACGAAGCACAAGTTCATCACCGTCTCCCGCCGCATCGAGTACAAATCCAAGTGATAGTAAAAGCCCAAGTCCTTCTCCAGGAGATTCAAATAACAAAGTGAATAATACATCCAATAATCCGCCAAAAAGCGGCGGTTTTCAGGGAAATCTGCCGAGCGGATTTCAGATGCCGACCGATGAAGTCGGGCAAAGAATGCTCAAAGAATACGGCGCGATGTTTGTTGCGCGGGGCGTGACTCCGCCAAATACGGTCGTGTTTTAAAACGAAGCGGAAGTGACGGTATTTCAGACCGGGGTTCAAAAATTAGCGGAAAATATCGGCGGCATCACGATCGAATTGCAAACGCCCGCGATGAACGCTCTCAAGGAAGCAGTCAACGAAGCAAAGGGGAAAAATCTTTCGATCGCGCCGCGCAATGCCGATTCCGCGAAACGAAGTTACGCGAAGGTCGAAGAAAATTGGGCAAGCCGCGTAAATCCGGGCTTAACATTTTGGGTTGGCAAGGGAAAACTTCAACAATCGGAAGCCAACAGAATTAAGGCATTATCGGCGGTCGAACAAATTCCCGAAATTTTCAAACTTGAATCGCAGGGAATGTTTTTTGCGCAGGGAAATGCCAAAACCATTATTTATTCGGTTGCGCCGCCCGGAACATCCCAACATATTTCGATGCTGGCTTGCGACATCGAACAATTTGAGAATCCCGCCGTCCGAGAAGTTCTGGCACATCACGGCTGGTTTCAAACGATTCCCTCGGATTTGCCGCATTTCACATATTTAGGCGTCGAGGAAAGCGAACTTCCGAATCTCGGCTTGAAAAAAGTGACCGAGAACGGAAGAACCTTTTGGATGCCGAATTTGTAACTTAATTTAAGTTTTGAGTTGAAATCAAAGCCGAAAATAAGGGCCAACAAACGCTGATTTAGCAATTGTTCGCTTTTTATTTTTCGTGAAATTTTAACAATTTTGGACATTATTTTATGAACAACGGCGCAAATCAGTAAATCAGCCTTCGTCCGCGTTCCATTTTATTTTAGACGAAAAATTAAAATTAACCGAATTATTTCGACGTTGGTTTGAGGAAAAAATCAATCTCTTCATAGAGAAAATTTTGGGCGGAAGTTTTTTTGATCTCGATTCTTTCGACATCCGCTGCGAGATCGAGCAGACTGCCGATATTATTTGAAAAAAATTCATTGGCGCCCACATACCCGGAATTATTTTCGTCAGTTTCCAAGGTTTGAAAAACATCATCGAAGACGTCACGACCGTCATTAATTTTGATAACCGTAAATTTTTCAAGGTTTTCGTCAAATGTCGGCGGGTTTTTATGATCTGAAAATATTTCAATTAAGAAATTTTCATTGTTTGAAAAAATCAGTTTACTTTGTTTGAAAACATAAAATATCTTTCTGCCGAGCGCGGGTAAAATCAGCTGCCGAACAGCTATTCCGTTCAATTCCAGATCTGTCCAAACAAAATCGGTTTTTTGAGTGTTGACGGTCAAATAATCCCGCAATTTGTTAGAAATCGTCGATTCCAGATTCGCCCGATTTAAGTCCGCCGGTTTCAGTAAAGAAAAAATAATTGCCTTTCGGTTATCAAAAAATAAGGGCGGCGGCAGAGTTTTCGGGGAAAATAATTTGACGGAAAAACTCGGCGCGGCGGCAATAATGACCCGTGACAATTCATTATTTGTTTTTTCTGAATTTTTGTCCGGTAAATCTATTTTATCTTTGGTTTCATTGATCTTTTTGTCAAAATCATTGTCAAGATACGAATAACTGTAGCTTTTTCCCCAGTCATCAAACGAATAAACCTCTTTTGTTTGAACATTTACATTTTGATTGGATTCATTTTTTTTGTCAAAAAGAACATCGCCAACCAAATCATCGAGATTTATTTTTTCGGCGCTCTCAATTTCGTAAAACGGAACATTATCCGGTATCAAAGCGCTGATTCGGGTTATTTCGGCGGGTTTTATTTTGTTCGGCGCGGCTTTTTCGGTAGTTAAAAACACACGCTTTTCAACCAATTTTGTCTCCAGAATCGCAAAATCAAACATAGCCGAACGCAGGTTTTTGAGATCTTCGATTTCGGACATCAACCAATATTGTCTGAAATACCAATCGTTATTTAGTTTTTGTTGGTCGAGCCAGACTGTCGCCAACTGCGGATCCGTTTTCGCGGCAAGTCGTGTAAAAGCCGAGTCATTTGTCAATCGATTTTTTGTAAATTTTCCTTTAATATTACTTAAAGTTTGCAAAAAATATTTCTCGCTCGTTGCCAAAATCAGCCGACCGCGAAAACTCGTGAAAAGTATCTTTTGCGTTTGTCTGCCGCGGTCAACTTCGATTTCTTTTGAGAAAACGGTCGTTTCATCATCAATTTTTATTTCATCAAAATCGGTTTGAATTTGAAACAATTTCGAGGCGAGGAATTTTTCGTCGGTCATTGGCGCGATTAACACAAACTCCATTTTCCCGATGTCGTAAACTCCGATCGCCGCGCTGGTTTCGCTGATTCCAGAAAAAAAACTTAAATCAGGGAAAATGTTGACGGCTTCGCTGATTTCGCTCGCGCGGGCGGCAAGTTTCAGTGCCAGATGTCTGCGCTGGAAATCGACAAAATTTGCGCTTTCGAGATATTTTCGGCGAAGCTCGGAATCGTTCCAAAGTTTGATCAATGCCGGTAAATCCTGAATTTGAATATAGATCAAAGCATCGCGTGGAAAATCCTCGGCTTGTTTGAATTTTTCGGATTTTGACGAAACTTTGGCAAAAATTACCGTTAAAACAATCGTTAAAACCATCGCAATACATAAGTATTTTTTCATTTTATTGACCTCTAAAAATTTTCCAACAGCTTTTCGCTAACCGCAAATTCAATAGTTTGAACGGAATGTTTTGCGGCGATTTTCTGCCGTAATGTTTCAATTCGATTCACAGAAATATTTATTTCATCCGCCGAATAAACGTAGTTTGAATGTGCTTTTTCAAAATCCACGGCTTGTGACAATTCGCCGACCGTTTCCGCCGCGATCGAAAGTTTTTCAAGTAATTGCGAGGTTTCAGCAAATCTTAATGTTTGCGCGCGGATTTCGAGCGATTTGAATTTTGTGCTTTGATCTTCCGGAAAATTGAGATTTTGAACCGAATTCAAAATCTCAATTTTTTTCGCGAGCTCGAGTGCGGCGCGAATTCGACCTGTTTTCAAATATAAATCAATCGTTTGAAACTTCGGCGCGGGTTTGTAGAAACCAAAATAATCTTCGATTTCAGCGTTGGACTCGGAAATTTCGGCAAAGGTCTGTATCGCCGCTTGATCGCTGCCGCCATTTTTCTCAAAGATCGCCTTCAAATATTTGAGCTGAGCTGTAAAATCATTCGCATTTAAGAGCACAATGGCGTCATCGGTCCGTCCTGTTTGAAAAGCCGCAAGAGCATTGAGCCCAGTCCAAATCTCCGAATCTGTTTGTTCGAGAAAACGGTTTTCATCCAAAATTATTTGCCAAAAATCTCCGGAATTTCCGGCGATTTCCGCTAAAACGATCAAACTTTGCCACCGAGCTTTTCTTTCAAACTGTTTGCTCGCTATTATTTCAAGTAAGATTTTCGTTGCTTCATCGGCGGTTTTCAAATTTGCATAAAGCCGTGCCAATTCAATTTTGTTGAGCGCATCTTCAGGTGCGACTTTCGATAAATTTTCGCGCGCTAAACTTGCTTCGGTCATAAAACCGAAATGCGCCAAAATTTCCGCCGCGAGCTTTAATGATTCCGTTTGATTGATAGAGTTTTGAGTTTCAAACGGAAGATTTTCCTTATTTGCATATTTTGTAATTAAAGGATTTGCGTCAAGTTTGGGCGGCGATTCTTCGGGAGAGAATTCCGTCATTAATTTCAACAAATCGAGGGCTTGCGAGTTGTCGCCCTTTTGAAATTCGGTTTGAGCAAGACCTGTAAAATTTGCCGAATTATATTGTCCGAGCGCAATTAGGCGTGCAAAATATGCTTCCCGAAGATTCAAAATCACATCATTCCGATTTTCGCTTTGCAGTAATCCGAGAAGCTCATTAAATCTTTCGAGGTTTGGCAAAACGGCTGTTTGCGAGTTTGGAGAAATTTCGATGCCGACAAATTTCGACATTTCGGAAATTAATGAAACCGGCTTTTCTTGATTTAACAATGTCCGAAATTTTGCCAAACGAAGCCAGATCGGGCGCGGATATTGACCTTTTAGTGAATTTTCAATTTCACTGATCAATTTGGCGGAAGCCTGATAATTTCTGTTTTCGAGTAAAAATTCAAGATATTCTTTTTGTCGGACGAGCCGTTTATTGTTCAATTCAGAAACCTGGAAATCATTTTCACAATCGAATAAAAGCTCGGCTTCGCCGGCGTCCCAGCTCGTTTCTAAAATGGTCACAAAATCGTAATCATGTTCATAATTTTCGAGTCCGGCGGCGCGTTCGATCAACAATTGATAAAACCGTCCAAAATCAGATTTGCCGATCAATTTTTCATCAATGAGCATTTGTGCCAATAAATTATCATTCGGCAAGCTTTTACAAACATCGAGAAAAAACGCTGTTTTTT
>JBBQOA010000146.1:0-9165 GCA_038330465.1 Pyrinomonadales bacterium | reverse complement strand
GTTTATCGAAGTTGCGTCCGTGCCGTCCGAAGCAAAGAAGTAGAGAATGTGGATGCCTTTTTGCAGGACGGAAGATGTTGCCGTTGCCGTGACGGTTGTCGCCGTGCTTCCGGTATTCGCGGCTTTTGTCCATGTTTCGTTCGCGGTGTCCATCTGGAAATAGATATTCCGCGGTTGCGGTGCGGTCGGCGAATAAGTTGAAGTCGCCGTCAGCGTGAACGTCGGTGTGCTGTTGCTTGTCGTGTTTCCGGCAAGCGGCGTAACGGCAGTATTCAGCGGAATCACATTGGTCGGCGCGGGCGTAATCACCGTTACGTTGCTGCTGCTCTGATTGGCGGCGTAGACTTTGCCGCTAATCGGATTGACCGCGACGGCAATCGGATTTGTGCCAGCCGCAACCGTTGTTGTTGAGTTGTTCGTCCCGTCAATGACCGTTACATTGTTGCTGTTTCGATTGGCTACATAGATTTTATTCGTCGCCGGATTGACCGCGACATCAATGGGATCTGAGCCAGTCGCAATGGTTGTCGTCGAATTATTTGCTCCGTCAATTACTGTTACGTTACTAACTTGATTGACGATATAGACTTTATTGGTTATCGGATTGACCGTGATGTGCCCGGAAAATGTGCCCGCCGCGATGTTTGTCGTCGAGTTGTTCGTCCCGTCAATGACCGTCACGCTGCCGTCATTTGAGACATAGATTTTATTCGTCACCGGATTGACCGCCACGGTTTCGGGATCTGGATCAACTGGATCTGGTCCACCGGCATCGAATATGGTCGCTACCACGGTGTTGTTCGTCCCGTCAATCACCGTTATAGTCTCGCTGTTGACATTAACGACGTAGATTTTATTGGTCACCGGATTGACCGCAATGGATTGGGGAAATAAACCAACCGCGACTGTCGCCGTTGAATTGTTTGCTCCGTCAATTACCGTTACGCTGTTAAAACAAACGACGTAGATCTTATTCGTTACCGGGTTGACTACGACGGCGAGGGGAGATACGCCAACCGGGACGGTGATTATCGAGTTGTTCGTCCCGTCAATGACCGTCACGGTGTCGTTGCCGCTGCTATTAGAACAATAGATTTTATTCGTGATCGGATTGACCGCGCAGGCAACAGGCTGGGTGCCAGCCGCGACGGTTACCGTCGAATTGTTTGTCCCGTCAATGACCGTTACGCCGGTGCCGCCGCCGCCGCCGTTAGGGATATAGACCTTATTCGTCACCGGATTGATAGCGACAGCATTAGGAAATGAACCCGCCGCGACGGTCGCTGTCGTGTTGTAATCGCCGTTTATCACCGATACGTTCGCGTCGCCGAAATTAACGACATAGATTTTATTCGTTACCGGATTGACCGCCATAGCACCGGGATTGTTGCCGACCGGAACGGCTGTCGTCGAATTGTTCGTCCCATCAATCACCGTTAAACCGCCGGCGAAGCTATTGGCTACATAGATTTTATTCGTTACCGGATTAACCGCGACGGCAAAGGGATTTGAACCGACCGTAACGGTTGCCGTCGAGTTGTTGCTGCCATCAATGACCGTCACGGTGTTGGTGGCGGAACTGGGAACATAGATTTTATTCGTCACCGGGTTAACGACGACAGTCCGCGGATCGGGACCAACCGCCACCGTCGCGGTTGAATTGTTGCTGCCGTCGACGACCGTGACGTTATTCGTGCTTCGATTAGTGACATAGATTTTATTCGTTGCCGGATTGACCGCGATGCCTTGGGGACTGTTGCCAGCCGTGACGGTTGCCGTCGAATTGTTCGTGCCGTCAATGACCGTTACATCATTGCTGGCGGAATTAGCGACATAGATTTTATTCGTCGCCGGATTGACCGCGATGCCTAAAGGATTTGAACCAACCGTAACGGTTGCCGTCGAATTGTTCGTGCCGTCAATGACCGTAACATCATTGCTGCCGCTATTAGCGACATAGATCTTATTCGTCACCGGGTTGACCGCGACGGCAATGGGGTTGCCGCCGGTTGTAACGGTTGCCGTCGAATTATTCGTCCCGTCAATGACCGTCAAATTAAAGCCCTGAGTATTAACGACATAAATTTTATTCGTCACCGGATTGATGGCGATGGCACCTGGACTGTTGCCAACCGCGACGGTTGTCGTCGAGTTATTCGTCCCGTCAATTACTGTGACAGTGCCGCTGACGATGCTACTAGCGATATAGATTTTATTCGTCACCGGATTAACCGCGACGGCACGGGGCTGTATGTCAACCGGGACAGTGCCGATACTCGTGTCGGCTTTGACCAATTGCCCGCCCGTCCAGTAGAAAAGCGTCAGAAGTAGCGACGCGCACAAAATCGCGCCCGTTGTCTGCGAGACTTTTTTGAAGATGCCGCCCGCCCGTGCTTGTCCGCCGCGCTGACGGTTGCCGAAGGTATTAAACGTGGCTTTATTAAAAGCCGTTTTAAGATATTTTTGGTGTTTCATTTTATTCTCCTTAAATTTTTATGAAGGTTTTGATCCACTAATCTGCTTTCGATTTCGGTTCTGAATCGCTTGGTCAAAAGTCTTGAAATCAAGCATTTTGAGTTTGCAACATATTTTTAATGCGGCTGTTAGCGATAAACCCCGATTCCCCGGACAAAAAAGACATCCATCCTTTACCTCTGCTCTTCTGAACCAAACCTTTGAAAAATTGTGCTTTACAAAATCCGTTCGTGCCGCAACTCTTGCAAGTTTAACGGCGCAAGATTATGACTAAACGCAAAACGGGTTTATAATTCGCGTTATCGAATCAAAGATTAAAAAGTAATTTTATTTCAAGCGAAGCGCGAAATCTGGAAACGAGGCGGAAAATTGACGGAAAATTGACGGAAATTTAGAGGCTCAAATGAACAACGGAAACGGTTATCACAAAATTTTTACTTTTGACGAGTTTAAATTAGAAACCGAACTGCAAACGCTTCAGCGTGGCGGTCAGGAAATTCATATGGCAAATCGTCCGTTTCAAGTTTTAAGTTTTCTAATTGAAAACCGCGAGCGCGTCGTTAGCCGTGATGAATTGCTTGATAAATTTTGGGACGGACACGAGGTTTATGACGACGCTTTGCGAAAATGCGTCGGCGCGATTCGCAAGGCATTGGAGGATACGAAAAAGGTGCCGCGCTTTATCGAAACGAGGCGCGGAAGTGGTTACCGCTTTGTCGGCAAAGTATCGGAACCACCTGCGTTGGCGGGCATTTTTAATTTTGAGAAATCTCAAATCTCAAATTTCAAATTTCAAACCGACGGGCAAACAGATAACCAATCACTGACAAATAACCAAGAACAAACTCCACAATTTATATTAAAAAATCGCCCTGTTTTTGGCGGCATTCTCGCCGTCGTTGTAATCTCGCTCGCGGTTCTCGGCTTTTTCGCGTATCGCCGCGAAACGCCAAATACCGCACGAAAAACTTTGACCGAAACGGTTGCCGCTAAGCGTTCGATTGCGATTTTACCGCTGAGGAATTTGACGGGCGACGCAGCGAATGATTATCTTTCGGACGGAATTACGGAAAGTTTAATCAACGAAGTTTCGCGGATCGAATCGCTCAAGGTCATCTCGCGCAGTTCCGCGTTTCAGTTCAAAAACAAGGACGTATCGGCGCAGGAAATCGGAGAAAGACTGGGCGTGGAAACGATTCTCGAAGGCGGCTTGCGGCAGAATGGCGACCAACTTCGGGTCGAAGTCCGGCTGGTCAATACGAAAGACGGAAGCGTGCTGTGGGCGAGCGATTCGGAGCAGAAAAAACTCTCCGATATTTTTGCGATTCAAGACGGCATTACTTGTCAAATCGTGACCGCATTAAAAGTAAAATTGTGCGGTGAGGTTCCGCCCGCGTCGCGCTACACGAAAAACGTCAAAGCCTATCAGCTTTATTTGCAAGGGCTTTATTATCGCAACCGACTCGGCGCGGACGATTTGAAAAAAGCGGTTGAATTTTACAACCAAGCCTTAACGGTTAGCCCAAATTACGCGCTCGCCCACGAAGGTTTAGCCTCAACTTATACGGTGATGGAATTTAATGCTGTCGTTCCGCCCGGCACAGTCGCCGCGCTTGCCGAACTTCACGCCACCAAAGCGTTGGAATTAGACGATAGTTTGGCGGGCGCGTATATCGCTTTGGGCGCGGTCAGAACGATGCAGAATTACGATTTGCAGACGCGGGAAAATTATTACAACCGGGCGTTACTGAAAAATCCGAATTATCGCACGGCGCATTTATGGCTGTCTAATATTTACACGGTGCAGGGCAAATTCGAGGAAGCCGAAGCCGAGATTCTCCGCGCTCAGGAAATTGACCCGCTTTCAATTGGCGTGCATCTGACGCTTGCCGAACTTTATTGGTATTGGCGCAAACCCGACAAGGTTATCGAACAAGCCAATCTAATGCTTGCCGCTAATCCGGGCGACGGGGGCGCTTACGGTTTATTAGCAAGAGCTTACGCGCAAAAAGGCGATTTTGAAAAAGCCTTTGCCGCGCTTGAACAAATTCCGTCGGACAATCTGATGCGAGTCCTCATTCTTGCCGCTGCCGGGCGTGCCGACGAAGCGCAAAAGTTTGCCGCAGCCTTCGCCGACTCCGACGAAGCGAAAAATAGTCCGTTTAAGGTCGCCTGCGTGTATGCCGCTATCGGCGACAAAGAAAAAGCGTTTGAGTGGCTCGAAAAATCTTACGCGATGCGGCAAGCCGACCTTGTTTCAATGAAAATTGATCCCGCGCTCGATTCTTTGCACGACGATGCGCGGTTTCAAGATTTACTGCGGCGCGTTAATCTAACCGATTGAATGAGCTGGTCGAAAATTCCCGTCAAAATCATCGCCGTGAAATAAAATTTCCGGGCGCAGATTGGTTGAATCGAAAACTAATCCGCGTTTTTCATTTTTGCCTTGATTGAGAATCATAAACAATCTAAAATCAATAAGAAGTTATAGTAAAAGAAAATGCCGTCCGAAATTTTGTATCAGACAATAAAACAAAAATAGTTTTTCGTCGTTAATCCGAAAATCAAGATGAAAGAATGTCAACTTTGTAAAAGATGCTTTGCTGATGAAGTCAGTACCTGTCCCGAAGATGGAATGCCGACCGTTCATACGATCAATGGTGAACCTGTTTTGGAAGGGAAATATCATTTGGAAAAACGGATCGGTCAGGGCGGAATGGGCGTCGTTTATAAGGCGCGACACGCTTATCTGAAAACTCATCACGCGATCAAGGTCATTCTTCCCGATCTGGTCGGAAACGATCCGCAGCTCGTCACGCGTTTTCGGCAGGAAGCCCTTGCCGCCGCCGCGATTCGTCATCAAAACGTCGTCGGCGTTTCCGATTACGGCGTCGTCCAGGGCAAAATGCCGTTTCTCGTGATGGAATATGTCGAGGGCGAATCGCTTCACGATCTGCTCGCCCGTGAAGGTAAACTCTCGCCCGAACGGGCGCTCGATCTGATGTCGGCAATTTGTGCCGGCGTCGGCGCGGCGCATCATCAGGGCATCGTTCACCGCGATCTGAAACCGCTCAACGTGATGATCTGCACGGGTAAAAAGTCGATGTCCGAAGCGGTCAAGATCCTCGATTTCGGGTTGGCAAAGATCAAGTCGGGCGAATTGCTCGGTTCATTCATTCAAGCGCAAACGACCGGTTTGATGGGCTCGCCTTATTATATGGCGCCCGAACAATGGGCGGACGAAGAACCTGACGTGCGGGCGGATATCTACTCTTTGGGCGTGATGCTGTTTCAAATGCTTGCGGGCGACGTGCCATTTAAAGGTTCGTCGATTCCCGCGATCATGAAAAAACATCTCTCGGATGCGGCGCCGTCGTTTGCCGAATTAAATATCCAGATCGCCCCGCCCATCGAATACGCCGTTCGCCATACCATCGAAAAAAATCGTCAAACGCGAACCCAGACCGTCGAGCAGATGGTCGAAGAATTAACCAAAGCCGTTCAATCGGTGACGCAAAATATTCCGTCGGTCGGGTATGCGACCAATTCATCGCTGCCGGTTTCACAGCTCAGAATTTTGACAAATCCGCCGCAATCGCTGGTTTTTGTTGATAATATCGCGGTCGGACGGTCGCAGAATGACGGTTGGCTGATGCTTGAAGGCGTGCAGAGCGGCAATCATCGGATTCGGATCAGCCACGAGGGATTTCAGGATTGGCACAGCGATGTGGTTTGCGACGGAAACCCGCAGCAAGTTGTGGTTAGTCTGATTCAGGGCACGGGCGGCATTCCGCGACCGCCCGATACGATGCCGATCATCCAAAATTCACAACAGAATATTCCGCAGACATCGCAGCCGCAATTACAGCAGAGTTATTCCGTTTCGCCGATCAACTCCGGACATCAAATCCACCAGACCGCGCCGCAGCAAGGATGGCAGACCGGACAGCAAAGCGGTTTTGTTGTTTCGCAACCGCCGAAAAAGAGCGCATTTTCACCGTTAATTTTGGCATTTATTGGAATTGCGGCGGCATTGGTACTTATTTCAGGTGGGTTGTTCACAGCTTATATGTTCGGCGCGTTCGGCGGGAAACCGGTCAGCAACAGCAATGTTTTGCCAAACAATTCAAATTCGAACAATCAGGTTCCGCCGCCCGTCAAAGCCGAAATGATTAAGATTTCGGGCGGAAAGTTTACGATGGGACGCAATGACGGCGATCCGCTTCAGGGTCCCGAACACGAAGCCGAGGTCAAAGAATTTTGGATGGACAAGACCGAAGTCAGCAATGCCGAATATTTCGCATTTGTCGGGGATACCAGGTATAATCCGCTGCCCTTAAACTGGGAAAACGGAAAACCTTTGACCGCCGAAATGGATTTACCGGTTCGCTATGTCAATCTCGACGACATCAAAGCATTTGCCGATTGGCGTTCAAAACGCGACAAAGTAAATTACCGTCTGCCGTCCGAAACAGAGTGGGAATATGCCGCGCGAAACGGCAGCGCCGATAATCTTTATCCGTGGGGCGATGAATTTGATGAAAATAAGGCAGGTGTTCGGCGCGACCTTAATTTTGCACCCGTCGGTTCAAAACCCGAAGGCGCAAATAAATTGGGCATCATGGATCTGATCGGCAATGTTTGGGAATGGACCGGCACCCCGGCGAATGCCTACCCAGGTTCGCCGCTTGCCAAAGAAGTCGAAGACCGAGTCGGGAAAACGCATCTGGTCGTGCGCGGCGGTTTTGATCAAAATAAGGGAGTTTCAACCGCGACGTCAACCTATCGCGCTTTCAAACTTTCAAAAGACCGTGATAAAGCGATCGGTTTTCGATTGGTCCGATCCGATTAATGAAATTGGAGTTTTTATGACAATAGTTTTTGCCAAATACGGATTTATTATATTTTTTACTTGTTTGATTTTCTCGCCGCTTTACGTTTTTGGTCAGGATTTGGGCAGCAGCAGCGGAATTTTCCGATCCCCGAATCCGGCATCAAAAAGCACTTCTTCAAGTTCAACCAAAAAAACGCCCGCGAAGACGAAAAAAAATACTTCGACGACCAAAAAAAGCGTTTCAAAATCAGCTGTCAAAACTCCTCGCCCGACAACCAAAACGACCAAAACACGCGAAGTTGTTTCGCAAACCAAGATCATTCAGCCAACGGTTGTCAATCCGCAGCCGCAAAGCACTATTGTGATCACGGTCGGCAATTCGTCGAGCGGAAATTTCGACGAGATTTTTGAACAATCCGTTGAAGAAGGCAACACGGCACGCGACGACCGCGATTATGTCAAAGCCGAAGCCGCTTACCGCCGCGCTCAAAATCTGAAATCGAATGATTCGCGGGCGGTTTACGGTCTCGGCAACATTTTCGCCGACCAGCAGCGTTGGGAAGAATCCGAAAAATCGTATCGGCAGGCAATTCTGCTCGAACCCGATAATTCGGGCGCGTATGTTGCTTTAAGTTATGTTTTGACCCAGCCGATCGTCGGAAGCAATCTGTCGGAAAGATACACGGAAGCAGAAAAAATGGCGCGCAAGGCGATTCAGATCGATTCGCAAAATGCGTTTGCCTTCGACCAACTCGGCGTCGCGCTCGAACTGAGCGGAATCATTTCGCAGGAAACGCAGAATGCTTACCGGAAAGCGATCCAGATCGAACCCGAATTTGCGCTGGCTTACGCGCATCTCGCGAGACTCTTGCGCCGCAACGGCAAAGCCGGCGAATCAAGCGAAGCGTACAGTCAGGCGATCAAATTTTCGAACGATGTTCCGACGATGATCCTCGTCGCCGACGTCATGCAGTCGCAGCAAAAATTTCTCGAATCGGAACAACTTTTGCGCCGCGCCTTATCGCAGGACCCGAAACATCCGACGGCGCTGTATTTGCTCGGTCGCGCTTTGACGACGCGCAATGAATTTGACGAAGCCGAAAAGGTTCTGAAAAAATCGGTCGAAGTCAGCCCGAACAGTTTTGTTTCCTATACGCTTTTAGGTTCGCTTTACCTGCGGCGCGGCAAGCTCGATGACGCGGAAAATGCGCTGAACAAAGCGCTGACCGTCGTTTCGCTTAACGAAAAGAAACGGCTCGCGCAGGATTTTGAGGCGGTCGGCGATGCTTTTATGCGAATCGGTAAAGTCGCGGACGCGCAACGACTCTATCGTCAAGCAGTTGCATTGGACGGCGGCAAAACGATTCTGATGGAAAAATTAGCGAAGGGGAGATAATAATCTTCTGTTCTCTCATTTGGGCTTTTGACATTTTTTATTGAAATTCTGCCGGGATTAAACCTCTTTTCAAACAGGCGTTCAAAACGCTAAATTTTCACGTTAAAGAGGTTTCGGCTAAATGATTGTTTTAACAGGTAACACCACGATGCTTTATTGTCCGAAGTGCCGCCGCACTTACGAAGAAGGAACACAAAGATTTTGCGACAACGATGGCGGAAGATTGCTTCCGGCACCTTCGCCGCAAAAAACTGATTCGCCGTCAAGCGGTGTGTTCACCAATCTTTTGGGCAAACTGCCGCCGAGTGACGCCGACGGCAAGATCAATCCGGCGCCGCGTTTTGTTCCGTTAAATAAAACCGAAGAATCCGATAAAAAACTGACCTCTTTTCCGTCGGCAGGCAGAATTTTTCAATCCGAAAAATTTCTCAAACCGGCAAAGAAGGAAACGCCCGAAATC
>JBBQOA010000145.1:0-9205 GCA_038330465.1 Pyrinomonadales bacterium | reverse complement strand
ACCGATAAAACGCCGCCGAGCAAGAGCGCGGTGTCGATCGTCGAAATCTCGCTTTTCCAGCGGCGTTCTTCGGTTTCAAGGTCGATCCAGTGATAAAACCAGCCGTCTTTTGTAAAAGCACGGTTCGCGAAAAATTCGAGCGTCGTGCGGGCACGTTGTTTGGCTTCTTCGGGTTTGACCCAATTCCGGTCGGCGGCGATGCAGAGTCCGGTCAAGGCAAAGCCGGTCGAAGCGATGCTGCCGACATTGTAATGGCTTTCGTCTTTGCCGGGCGCCTCGCCGGTTGTCCGGGCGCGGTCGAGCACCAAACCGTTTTTCTTGCCCGAATGTTCCCAAAAGAAAAGAAAAGCGCGGCGTTCGAGATCGTCGAGAAATACTTCGTCTTCTTTGGTTAATTGATAATTTTGCGCGGTTTGCGCAAGCGCCGCGACTCTGCCGAAAAAACACAGAAAAAGCAGAATCAGAACAAGACAAAAGCCTGAACGGGCAGGCTTTGTAAATTTTGAAATGTCGAAAATCACAATTTTATTCAGTAGTAAAATCAGTATAGTGAGCGGTCGCGAATATTTTCTCAACCCAAAAATGTATAAAGATGAATCAGACTCGCTGCCGCTCGCTTTACTGATTAATTAACCATTTATTTGACCGTAAAATCAGCCTCTAAACCATCCGCCGAATTTTGTCCGACCCAAACTTTGAAATCGCCCGGTTCGACCACAAATTTGTTTTGTGCGTTGTAAAATCCGAGCTGTTCGGGTTTTACAATAAAACTGACGGTTCGTTTTTCACCGGCGCGTAGCGCCACGCGCTCGAAGCCTTTCAATTCTTTGACGGGACGCGTCAAACTGCCGACCAGATCGCGGATGTAAAGTTGGACAACTTCTACTCCGGTGCGCGTTCCCGTGTTTTGCACATCGACCGAAACCGTCAGCGAACCGTTCGGCGCGATTTGCTTTGAACTCAAGTTTATATTACTGAGCGCGAAATTAGTGTAGCTCAAACCGTAACCGAATGGGTAGAGCGGCGTGTTCGCAATGTCGAGATATTTGCTCGAATATTTATTGGCGGCGTCAAACGGTCTGCCGGTGTTCATCTGATTGTAAAAGATCGGAATTTGACCGACCGACCGCGGAAAGGTGACGGGCAGTTTGCCGCCCGGATTGACGTCGCCGAAAATCACGTCGGCAACCGCGTTTCCGGCTTCCGTGCCGCCAAACCAAGTTTCTAAAATAGCGGGCGAATTTTCCGCGAGCCAATTGATCGTCAGCGGTCTGCCGTTCATCAGCACGACGGCGTAAGGCTTGCCGATCGCGGCGATCGCTTTGACCAGATCGAGCTGTTTGCCCGGTAAATTAATATCCGAACGCGACGACGCTTCGCCGCTCATCGCCGCCGATTCGCCGACGACCAGAATCGTGAAATCCGAATCTTTCGCCGCGTCAATGGCTTTGTTAAAGTCCTGTGTGTCTTCGCATTTCGCGTCGCAGCCTTTCGCGTAGCGGATTTTTGTGCCGCTGCCGAGTTTGTTTTTGAAGCCTTCGAGCAAGGTCACGGCATCTTCCGGTTTTCCGTCGCCGTTCCACGAACCCAAAACATCTTCTTTGCTGTCGGCGAGTGCGCCGATGACGGCAAGTTCCTTGATGTTTTTCTTGAGCGGCAAGGTTTGATTGTCGTTTTTGAGTAAAACGAAAGATTCGGCAGCGCTTTTACGCGCCGCTTGGCGATGTTCGGGCGCGAGCAGAGTTTTCGCTTCCAGAGATTCGTCAATGTATGGTTTGTCGAAAAGTCCGAGGCGATATTTGACGCGCAGAATTCGGCGCACGGATTCGTCGATCGTCGCCATCGATAACTTTTTATCTTTCAAAAGCTGCGCGCCGTTTTGATTATATAAGCGGCTGACCATTTCCATTTCAACGCCGGCGTTTAAGGCAAGCTGCGCCGCGTCGGCGTCGTCTTTCGCGATGCCGTGCGGAATCAGTTCGGCAACCGATGTGTAATCGCTGACGACGAAACCATCGAATTTCCATTGATTGCGCAGAACATCGGTCAATGTCCAGCGATTCGCCGTCGCGGGAATGCCGTTGAGATCGTTGAACGAACTCATAAAAGTTCCGACGCCGGCATCGGTCGCGGCTTTGAACGGCGGAAAGTAAACATTGTAAAGCGAAGTTTCGGAAATATCGGTCGTCGAATAATCGCGCCCCGCCTGCGCCGCGCCGTAGCCGACCCAATGTTTGGCACACGCCACAACCCGATCGGGCGCACTGTAATCCGTTCCCTGAAAACCGCGCACTCGCGCCCAAGCCAATTGTGCGCCCAAATATGTATCTTCGCCCGCGCCTTCGACGATTCTGCCCCAACGCGGATCGCGCGCAATATCGACCATCGGCGCAAACGTCCACGCAACGCCCGCGCTGCGCGCTTCTTTTGCCGCGATATACGCCGAAAGTTCCGCCGCTTTTACATCAAAACTCGCCGCTTCGCCCAATGGCACGGGGAAGATCGTGCGGTAGCCGTGAATCACGTCAAACGCAAAAAGATGCGGGATTTTCAGACGCGAAGCAAGCGCCGCGCGTTGTAATTCGTTGACGTTCTTCGCGCCGCGCACGTTCAAGGTCGAGCCGAGCGTTCCATTGCGAACCATTTCAAATTGTTCGGGACGCCCCGCGCCGGTCGGAAAATCGCCGTCGAGCTGCTGCAATTGACCGAGCTTTTCGGCAAGCGTCATTTTCGCTAGCAAGGCATCGATCTTCCGTTCGATGCCAATGGACGCTTTTTTTTGCGCGAAACCGGAAATTGGTGTAAATATTGATAATAAAAGTAAGAACGCGACGAATTTTGAAATTTTCAGATTCACTTTAATACCCTCTGATATACTGGAAAAAACAATGAAATTGCTTAATTCAATGATTCTTTTATTTTTGCTGACGACGGGAAGCGCCCTTGCTCAACAAAAAGATACGGCAAAAATCTTGCAAGAATCTGCCGCTTTGATTCAAGCGGGAAATTTTAACGACGCCGAGCCGTTATTGCGCAGAGCGACCGCGCTTTCTCCCGAAAATGCCGATGCGCATAATTTACTCGGCATCGCGCTCGACCAATTAAATAAAACTGTCGAAGCCGAACGCGAATATCGAACGGCGATTCGTTTAAGTCCGAAAGCCGTTTCGCCGCGTGCCAATCTCGGCGTTTTGCTGGCGAAAAATAAACGGCAAACGGAAGCTGCCCAAGCCTTTGAAGCGGTTTTGAAACTTGATCCGAATCACCAAAACACGATCATCAATCTCGGACTTTTATACGTTTCGACGCAGAATTTTCAAAAAGCCGTTGCACTCTTAAAACGCGCCGCCGACATTCAGCCGGATTCTTCCGACATCAAACTAAATCTCGGCATCGCCCTTCTGCAAACCAAACAATTTGATGAAGCCGAAAGCGCATTAATCAGCGCGATGCTGCTCGCGCCCGGCGCGGCAGAACCGGTTTATTATCTCGGGCGGCTCGCTTTCGATCGCGGACAGGACGAAAACGCGGGCGCTTATTTTCAAAAAGTGATCGAACTCGAGCCCGATCACGTTTCCGCCAATTTTATGCTCGGCGAATTATTTGCCAAACATCTTCGCTACAAAGAAGCCAAACCGTTTTACGAAAAGGCTTTGCGGCTTGATTCGTCAAAGGTTGTTTATTACATCAGACTTGGCGGAATGGATATTTTTCTGAGCGATTTCAATTCCGCTCAACAAATTTTTCAAAAAGCTGCCGCCGAATTTCCGAAAATTCCCGAAATAGAATATTTTTTAGCGATCGCCGCACGCGGCACGGGCGATTATGTTTTGGCGCAAAATGCCGTTCAAAAAGCTCTCGTTCTGCAACCAAATTACGTGGACGCGCTGGCTCTTTCCGGCGCATTAAATTTAGATAAAGGCAATTTTGCAGCAGCCGAAAAATTCTTGCGCCGTGCGATTGCCCTTAATAATCAACATTTTAATGCCAATTACGACCTCGGCAAACTGCTTATCAAATCAAATCGAAGCGGGGAAGCTTTGCCGTTTTTTCAAGCTGCGTCAAAAATCAATCCCGATACCGCCGATGTGCATTACCAGGTATTTTTAATTCTCTCGCGGCTTAAACAAAAAACGGAAGCCGACCGCGAATTTCAAATCTACAAACAACTGACCGACCAAGCCGCCGAACAAAATAAAAAACAAATGTAAAAGGAGAGAGAAAATTTCTCTCTCCTTTTAGCTGATGGTTAAAGTTTAGAAACTAAACCTGATTTGAAATTCACCGACTCTGCCGGCGAGTGCCGATGTCGCTCTGCCAAAGTTGGACGTCGTGACACGCGTCGAATCCGTATTTGAATTAAACGGCGCCAGATTCAGCGTATTGAAAATATTGAAGAAATTGAAACGCAAGTCAACGCTTGCATTTTCACCCAAAAATCCCCAATTGCCTAAACCGAATTTCTTTGAAAAAGCCATATCGGTGTCAAAATAACGTGGACCCCGAAAAACATTTCGACCAATTGCGGGAAGGTTTCTGAACGGATCATTAGTAGTGGTCGCCGTTCCGAAAATCCCCGTTCCGCCGACCACTCCGAAAATTCCGCCGGGACGCAGGAAGTTGGCGTTCGTATTAGCTGCCGGCTGAGTGCCGTTATACGATGTCGGGCGCAGGTCGCAGAAATTTGCCGGAGTGTTTGCCTGCTGCAAACATCCGAAAATTTTCGGCGTCCAGGGAAAACCGCCGCTCCACGTAATAATCGAACTGATCTGCCATCCGCCGAGAAGTTTGCCCGACCAACTGTCACGTTTTTGAAAAAACGGAATTTCCCAAACCGCCGACGCAACAAAACTATGTCTGACATCAAAATCCGACGGACCGCGTTCTTCTCTCTGGTCAACCGGAAAACTCTGATTTGTCAGAGCGGTCGGTGATTCAAAAGACGCCGTATCAATACTCTTTGCCCAACGATAGTTCATATCGAAGGAAAGTTGTTTCATAAACCTTCCCTGAAGGCGCGTGATCATCGCGTTGTAGTTTGAATTGACATCAGGGCTGGCAAAATACGCCGCGTAAACATTCGGGTTGCCGCCCGGCGCGATAATATGAATCGGGAGAATTCTGACGAAATGCCGTCCGAGACTTCCTTGATAACCGAGTGTTGCGACCAGATTCAGCGGAAGCTGATACTGACCTTCGAGCGAATATCTGTAAACGGTCGCGTCGGGCAGATCGCGCGGCGTTCCGTAAATTTCGATCGCGCCGTTGTTCGGTAAGCCCGTTGTCGAGTTGGTTCCGCCGCCGAGCAACGGATTTGCCGGATAGCCGAGAATTCCGCTAGTGCTCGAAACGTACGTAATCAGTCCGTCAACAAACGGCGTTCCAAATCCGTCACTCGTTCCATTTGTGCCGCAGCAAATACCGAAGATACTGCCGTTCGGCGGATTTCGGCGGGCATTCGAGAGCAGTGCATTCGGCAGACGGTCAAAACCGATACCGCCGCCGCCGCGAATCACGAGCTTGTTTTCACCAAGCCAGTTCGGACTGTAAGCAAAGCCCAATTGCGGTGCAAAGTTGGAATAATTGCTGTTTGTCAGACTTTTCTGCGTCGTGATCTTGGCGCCGGCTAAACTGTTGGTCGGACCCAAAAGCAGATTTCCGATCACTCCTTTATCAGCGGTAATCGGCGAAAACAGTTCCCATCTGAGTCCCATATTCAATGTCAGATTCGGTCGGAATTTCCAATCGTCCTGCACAAATAAGCCCAAATCGCCGGTATGAAATTTCGTATTGTTTGCCGTTGGCTGTCCTTGCTGATTGGCAACGATCTGTTCGAAGATCGGCGTGCCGTTGGCAAAATTCCACAAACCTTTGAATGAATAGAGCGGACGGGCGCCGCCGACTTCGCCGTTGCTGTTTAAGTCGCGGCGATATTCACCGCCGATTTTCAAAACGTGATTACCGATGATATTGGTAAAAAGGTCGCGAAATTCAAATTGTCTTTCATTAATGACGCCCGGCGTGTTAAGTCCGTATTGCGCGCCATATCGTAAACGGTCACCGAAAAGCGATTCGATCTCGATCCTCGGAAGTCCGAAATCAGCATTCGGATTGGATTGGGTTTCATCATAGCCCCAACGCGTGACATTAAACCGCGCTTCGTTGAGCATTGTCGCCGAGAATGTTTTTCGGTAGATAAAACCTAACGCATAACTCAGACGCTTGGAATTAATATCCGCCATCGGGCGACTCTGCGCGGCGGTATCAGAGGTCGTTGCCGTATTCGGGACAATATAAGATGAAAATGTAAATTGATCTTTTGAGGTAATATCATAATCAATCCGCGTATTGTATTGATTGCCCTTGAATGATGTCGAGTTAGCCAACAACACTTTTTGCAGATCGGCGATGCCGTCCAACCCGCCGCCGGTCGGTGCGTTCATCGCATTAAAGAATTGAACGTAAGTTCCGTAAGTTCCTGATAGGCTGCCGATGTCCAAACCGTTTCCGACAAGAACACATCCGAGAGCCGTCCCATTTTGACCGTTGCCGTTAACGTCGCTGCTCAAATCCGAGCAACTCGGAGTAAGAACGGAAACAACGCGCGGCGCGATCCCGGCGTCGCCTAAAATTCTCGCAGTTAAAGTATTTGCCCGACCGGCAAGGACGGCTTGGCGAAATGCTGAAGTTTCAACATACGAGGTGTATGTATTGTTTGAATTGTTTCTCAAACCTTCGTAAGCAAAGAAGAAAAACAAGCGATCTCGAATAAT
Organism: Pyrinomonadales bacterium; assembly: GCA_038330465.1. GTDB lineage: Bacteria > Acidobacteriota > Blastocatellia > Pyrinomonadales > Pyrinomonadaceae > JAFDVJ01. The sequence continues at coordinate 2,432 of JBBQOA010000145.1, read as the reverse complement.
TCTGCCGCCGAAGCTGCCGCCGAAGGATTTGTATTTTTGCTCGACGCGTGCCGGACCGCCGCTGATATTCCAGGGCAATTGATTAAAAGCATTAAGCGACGGATCGTTTATTTTGTAAAAAGCACTGCCGCGCCACTCATTTGTTCCGTTTTGCGAAACGACCTTGATCTGCGCGCCGCTGTTGCGTCCGTCTTCCGCCGAATAAGTGCTCGACGTGATCTGCACTTCCTTGACGCTTTCCTGCGTCGGCGTGATGACCGCGCCGCCGCCCCACGTTTGACTGTTGACGCTCGAACCGTCGATCTGGTAATTATTCGACGAAACGCGCTGACCGTTTGCCGAGATCGGTTGGCGGTCTTCGGTCGCGAAAATAGAATTGCTCGAACCGCCCGGTCCGCTCGTGTTCGGCAGTCTCGTGCCGGAACCGTCCGCGCTTCTCGCGCCGGTGCCGAAAATTCCGGGTGTTAAACGGGCAAGTTCATAGGGGTTGCGCCCATTTTGCGGCAAACTCAAAACCTCTTGTGTGGTAATGGTTTTTCTGATGTTCGCGTCTTCCGTTTCAAGCGGCGCGACATCTGCCGTGACCGTCACGGTTTCCGAAATGCCGCCCGCCTGCATCGCGACATTAACACCGACCAAAGCTTCGGCGCTGATCGACACATCATTGACGACCTGTTTTTTAAAGTTTTCCTTCTCGACCGTGACCGTGTATAAACCCGGCGCAAGTCCTGAAAAACGGTAAAAACCGCCGTCGCTCGTTTGTGTTTGTTGTGTTTGATTTGTTTCTTTACTGGTCAAAGTGACGGTCGCGTCGGCAACGACCGAGCCGGCGTTGTCCGTCACAGTTCCTTGAATGCCCGCCTTGAATTGTGCATTGGCAACGATTGTCACACTTGCCAAAAACACCAGACAGCCGAGCAGATTGATTAATTTAAAAGTTGTTTGCCGCATAAAATCCTCCAAAAGCATTATGCAAATCTGAATTCTAATTTTTAAGAACTAAAAAGACGGATATTTATAAAAAGATATTTTTTACCCGGGGCAGTTTGAATTTTGGGAATTTTTAACTGCCCGCCGTTTTGGTAAATGGTTTTACTAAATCGTCTTACTAAATCGTTTTAGTAAAGTTTTACCAATTTGTAACATAGGTATTAACGGTAGTCAAGCAAATTTTTAAGGGTTGCCAAAATCATGAATATTTTATATGTTCATATCTTGAAAGAATTAAGTTTGAAAATTCATTCGCAATGCCTATAAAAAATAAAAATAAGGCAAAAGAATCAAATCGCGATTCGATCGATTCTTCTTTGCAAAAAAACATTAGTTTGAAAGATGTCGCCGCGTCTTTGAAACTTTCGCCGACCACTGTTTCGGTCGTCCTCAACTATTCGCCGCTCGCCGATTCGATTCCGCAAGAAACCAAAGACCGCATTTTTGAAGCGGCGCGAAACTTAAATTATCGCCCGAATTATATTGCGCGTTCGCTGCGCAATCAACGGACGCACACGATCGGCGTTTTGATCCCGGAAATGAGCGATGGTTATTCGGCGGCGGTTTTAAGCGGCGTTGAGGAAAAACTTCTTCAGGAAGGCTATTTTTATTTTGTCGCGAGTCATCATCACCGCGCGGAACTGATCGAAAAAAACACGCAGTTTCTCGTCGGCAGATGTGTCGAGGGGATTTTAGCGATCGACACGCCGATCAATCAGCAGAGTTTTCTGCCGATCGTTTCGATCTCGGGACACGATCACGTCAAAGGCTTGACGAACATCGTTCTCAATCACGAACGCGCCGCGCAGCTCGCAATCGAACATCTTTACACGCTCGGACATCGAAAAATCGCCATCATCAAAGGACAAGAATTTAGCTCCGATACCGAAGTCCGCCTCGCAACAATGCTGAAAGCGGCGCAGGAATTCGGGATTTCGATCAAAGATGATTGGGTTACCCAATTAATTGGCGATGATCCTTCGCCCGAAACCGGTTATCTCGCCACCAAAAATCTTTTATCGCGCGGCGAAAATTTTACGGCGGTTCTGGCTTTTAACGATATTTCGGCGATCGGCGCGATCCGCGCATTGCGCGAAAAAGGGTTCGACGTTCCAAGGGATGTTTCGATCATCGGATTCGATGATATTACGGCGGCAGAATTTCATTATCCGGCGCTCACGACCATCCGCCAGCCGCTCAAAAAAATGGGAAGTCTCGGCGCCGAACATCTCTTGCGGACGATTCAGGAAAATTCGGCGGAGACGCTTTCGTTGGAAATCACCGTCGAACCCGATTTGATCGTGCGCCAGTCAACCGCCGAATTTTCAAAATAAAGAGTTGCGAAATTCAAACGGAATTTTAACACCAGGGCGCGAAGCCGCGAAGACCGCAAAGCTAAATTCAGCGAAAAAAACTTTGCGGTCTTGGCACCTTGGCGCCTT
>JBBQOA010000144.1:0-9209 GCA_038330465.1 Pyrinomonadales bacterium | reverse complement strand
ACCGCACCGAAAGCCGGACTTTTTGAGATCGCGAACGGCGGAACGCTCTTTTTAGACGAAATCGGTGAAATTCCCCTTAAATTACAAGCAAAACTGCTCAAAGCGGTGGAAGAAAAACGCATCCGCCGCGTCGGCAGCAATGTCGAACGCCTTGTGGATACGAGGATCATCGCGGCAACCTCTCAAAATTTAAAGCGAATGGCTGAGCTGGGAAGTTTTCGGGCTGATCTTTATGACCGCTTGAATATCTTAAATCTTGAAACCGTTCCGCTCAGATACCAAAAAGAAAAAATTGCCGATCTACTGAAAGAAGGTTTGGAAAGGGAGTGTTTGGTAACCGGTCGAATGGCTCAATTTGATATCTCGGAGGAAGCGCTTTTCCTGCTGCGAATATATGATTGGCAGGGAAACTTCAGAGAACTTAACAATGCCGCCACCCGTCTGGCGGTTGAATGTCTCGATGAAACTATTATTTCGGGTGATGCGGTGAGACAAGTTTTAGGCATAAAAATAAGTCAACTTGAGTATGAAAATCTAAGAAAAAACAATGTTACCAGTTATAATTTCCGTCCGCTGGGCAGTGAGTTAGTGACAGTCACTTTGGATCCGCAAACCGATGACCTTGAAACTATCTATCTCAAAGCGGCAGGAAGTTTTATTGAGTATATTTTGTCGCAGAACGACGGCAATCTGCGGCAGACTGCAAGACAGATCGGCACAACTCACTCGACCCTGATCCGTATTTTGGGGAAATTTAATCCAAATTGCGAGGTGAGGAGTTTTTCGACTACTTCTGAAAAGAAGAGAAAATTTGCTCTCGTATCCTGAAGATTGTCCTCCGGGTAATATTTAATAATCAAAAAAATATGACAGAAAAAGAAAAATACGAAAAAGCGACCAGCAATCAGGAAGACTGGGCAATTCTGCCCTTCGATGAAGAGGAAGACGATGCCAGATGGACAAAACTCATCGAAGAAACCGAAAAATTAGAAAAAGAGGCAGTTGAGGCAGAAGCCGTAGTCGGCGAAATTTTAATGGAAAGTAGCTTGAGCGGGATTAACCAAAAAGAGGAGCCGACGGAAGACACTCTTTTTTGAATAATTTCAATACAATGAAATCTTCAAACATCTTGCCGGATCAACTACTGACCGGCTTTTTTTTCTTTTTAAAATATCTCCCATACAAAAAAAAGCGGCCGGTAAAATACGGAGACAAAAGACATGGAAATTTTAACCAGCGGTTCGTTTATCAACCTGGAAAATCAAGGGAAAATCGAGCAACTAATTTACACCGCCAAAGAAATTGCCAACGCCGCCGTCGAAACAGACGGTTTTGTTAATTCGGAGGAAAATAATCAGCGGCTTGCACTCGAAATTTGGCAAGGCGCGGAATATATGTGCCGTGACTTTGAAGAAGCAAACATTAAAAATATCTTTATCAATAATTTTCTGGAGCGTTTGCGTGAAATTCGCGGCGCAGCGGGAAATTCAGAAATCCCTCTTCAGACATTTCCGATAGCTCCCGAATCAATCGAAAAAGCGAGCGCAAAAGATGAATTCCTGGGAATTGTCGAAACAAATAAGATTCGAGAACCGGAATCTTCAGTTTCTGACTTTAGCTCAAACGAAACTGACGAAGAAACAAGCGTTGACGAAGATTTTCAATCGGAAATGTCTGATTCGAGTATTGAAGATGGAGAGTTTCAGGCGGAAAATTCCGAAACGGACGAGTTTTTGGTGGTTGAAACCATGGAAGAGACGGAAGAAGAAAACGAAAACTCATTTGAAACATTATCCGAAACTGAAACTGTTCAACCTGAAGAAGTAGAAACTCTAAACAAACAAAACGGGAAAGTCAGCTCCATCGCTCTGCCTGAAAAAGAGCCGTACAGGTGGGATAACTGCACCGTCACGGCAACAATTCAAATGCTGCCCGACGACGCAGGAATAAGGCGTGTTGTCTTGAGCGTCAGAACGCACGATTTCGCTCCGCAAATTTCAGTAGTTGAACTCACGGGCGAAGTCTCTCCCGAAAATCTGCTGGCGGCGCTCGAAACGGCATTTGATAAATATAAAAACGATCTGCCCATCAAGGTAATGGACAAATTGAAGAAAGAGAAGTCATCCGTCAAAAGGCAATCGAGCAAAACCACTACAGCGGAAGTAAAGACGAGCGGAGTATCAAACACGACTCAAGTGAATAATAAAACTGTGCAGAGGGCAGAAGTGAAAACGGCTGAAAAACCAACTCCAAAAGTAACAATTCCGAAACCTGAAAACACTCTGCAAGGAAATCTTTTCGGTTGAACCGGCGCGAGGTGCAGAGAAAAACAAAATTATGGAACAAGACGAACAATTATCCGAAAACCGGTCTGATGAGCAGTTTGAGGATGGCGAAAATAATATGGAGTCCTCAAGTGAACAACCCGCAGAAACCATTGCGATGAGTTCAGATGATTCGGTCAGCAAAACTGAAAATTCGGTGATTACCGACCCGGAAGCGACGATCAGGATCGAAGGTCAGGAATTTCCGCTTGAAGCCGTATTAGCCCAGGATGACAAACTACTTAAAACTATTTTGCAGCCGCATTTTGCTTCAATTGAAAATGCCAATATCACGCGAGAAGTAAAGAATGGAAAACTTACCGTCTCCATCGTCAAAAAAGCGCAGCACAAGGGCTACTAAAAGCTGGGAATCCGAAGTTTGCGAATCGACTCCATTTGAGATTCTATGTGAATCGGATGAGCAGATTAATCCGGCGATTCTGCTGGCGGAAGAATTGATGCGAAAAGATATTAAGGATTTGCTTGACGCCGTTGATCTCGAACGTGCGGAAGAAGTTCTGATTTTCAGTCGGGAAGAAATAAATAGAGTCGAATCGCAATTTACGGCGATTGTAAAGACTCCAGCCGAACCGGGGGGACAAATCCCGGTTGGTTTTTAAACGCAGGATTTTTCATTTTCCAATCGCTTTCAATTAACCTCAGTGAGAGTTTTTATGGTTGAAATTGCCGAAAATCCGGCGCAATCAAACGTCAAAATAAACTGGAACAACCGGCAGGAGTCTTTTGTCGAAAGGCTTTACCGGTCAATTGATTATCTCAGCTTCAGAGCGAGAAACTGTAACGCAATTGAAGCTTACCGGACGATTGAAAAAATCGTTGCTGAACAGCGAAAACATCAATTTTTCAAAAAATTCTTTCCCGAAGAATGGAAATCCTCGCGGGCGAGTCTTTTCAAAGCAGGGTTTTACGAAAATTATTCCGAAAGAGTTAATGAACTATTTGTTCTGATCAGTAAAAATATGTTCCCGCTTCTTTCGGGCTGGAACGATGAAGAGCCGGATGCGGAATTCGAGAATTTTTTTATTTTTTCGCTCAACCTGGATCTGTGCTGTGAAGATATCGATTACGAGGATTTACGCGTTAGTTTCGTCGCCGCTTTACTGTTCATTCTTCAGGATGAAGAAATTTGGGAATATTTTGCAAAAAACTACCAGTTCGATAAGCGAGAATTTCCCGAAATAAACCCACGACCGGACGAAAAGCTATGGGATATTGAGCGAACCGGAAAACTTGGACTTTACCTCAACATTTTTGAATTGGTTGACCATTCCACCGGAAATCCGTGGCTCGATACGACGAATTGCCGTGGCAGTGATTGTTATTCTTGGGATGAAGACACGCTCCTTTTTTTGACCGAAAGTTATAAAGAAGCTCAAGAAATACTGGAAAAAGCCGCACTGCTCGACGAAGTCTTTGAAGCCGATCCAAAACGGGTGTTACGGGAAATGATTTCGCTTTGGAATGAAGGAAGGATTAAACAGGATAGAAAAAGGCGCGGCAAGCAAGAGAGCGAAAAATTAGGTTGAAAAGCAATGAGCGTCAATAATCACTTACATACTCCGCCGGATGCCCTTGGCGCCTTGTATTTTTTGCCCGGTCAATATCTTTTCAAACGAATTGAAAACGGTCGAGAATCCACCAAAGCGTTATCCAGTGAACAGATTTCCCACGCATTTCGTGAATTCAAAACCGATACCGGGTGGCTCACACGTCGAATTTTGCGTTACCGAGAAGAACCGGAAGGAAACTATATTGTCTCTTTTGAACCGCCCGCGATGAGAACGATTTTCATCGAAATCCAAGGCGGCGAAGTTCTGGAAATCAGTTTGCCGCTGCCGTCACTGATTTTATTCGGTCATGCCCGGGAATTTTATCTCTGGGCGGCTAAGAGCAGGGAAGTTACGGCTAAAACCAGGCTGGCGATTGCGCCGCTTCCAAACATCGGCGGCAATATGAATGGGAAGATCTGTTTCGGTCGGAATGAAGTGCCTGAAGCCCGCATTGAAACGGTCGATGCGGTGTGGGATTTAGTTTTTAACACGCCGTTTAACGGCGACCAGGTGAATCAAAAATGCCGCTCAAACAGCCGGGATGTCCGCGGGCTTCTTCTCAATTTGGCACAAGGGCAAGTCAAACGATTTCCCCTCTCGGAGCTTCTCGAATCTACAACAACTATCGAAGATGTCTGGCAGCGCACCGTTGAAAAGAAGTATCACGCAAATTTCTAAAAACTTTATAAAAATTATGAAAATGAATCTGAAAGTTTTACCCTTCGTCCGAAAATTTGTCGAACATAAGATTGCTTCGGCGGATTCTGAATCAATTACCGCCGTAATGTTCGAATATCTTTTGGCGGGAAATGGTCTTTTTATCCGTGCAAGGCGTCGTGAATTCTCCGTTTGTCTGCCGGTTTGCCATGAGCCGATCAAAGGCTTGCCCGAAGTTAAAAGCGGGATCGTCTGGCATAAACCGAAAATTCCAAGTGTGATTTGGCGGCAAATTCTGGAAAATGCACGCGCCGGCTGCGGCGATTCTATTCAATTTAGAGAAGATGTGTATGTCGTTTTCTGGCACGAAAAGAGAGGCGAATGGCACTGGAAAAACATCGGTCGCGAAAGAAGCTGGGCGCGGACAATCGCCGATGACACTCATTCCGAATACGGCGAAGCGGCAATCGAGCTTCATACGCATCCGCAAGGCGCGATTCAATTCAGCCGCGCCGATGACCGGGACGAAAGCGGAAAATTTCGTATTTTCGGGATTCTGATTGACATCCACTCTCCTGAACCAAAAATTCGTTTCCGCTGCGGAGTCTATGATTATTTCGCTCAAATTCCTGCCGAAGCCGTTTCGGAAATGCCAATTGAGTTAATTGATCTCAATGAAATTTTATTGCCATAAGCACAAAGTGACAAGATATTTTTAATTTAAGGAGATAAAAATGGTAGTTGTAATTCAAATAAATATGGGGAGTGATACCCCTTGGACAGAAGTCATAGAAACTTCTTTGATGGTCGAAAACTCAGAGGACGATGCGGAGGACAGAAGCGATCTGTCAAAATGGATTCAGGAAATAAACCGTCTGAATGACGATGAAACAGGCGAGGTGGACGGTAGCTGGGACGTACTCGAAAGGGCACGAGTAAAGGATCGACCTGTGACAGTCGAAAAATTCATGGAAATATGGAACTGACCTTCTGGAGAAAAGTTTGCCATGAGTCTTGATTTAAGTTTTGCTCACGCCGCAATTGTTCTGCCGAAGGAGTTTAACAAAGCGAAGATTTTTATCATCGGTGCCGGCGGGACGGGTTCATTTGCGGCATTAAACTTGGCGCGACTGGCGTTTGAACTGCCGCGTATCGGTAAAGCGGTTGAGATCACGATCATTGATCCTGACCGCGTCGAATCCGCCAACATTCCGCGCAGTAATTTTTGCGCGGCGGAAATCGGCAGATTCAAAGCTCAGACAATTGCCGAGCGAATCACGCTGGCGTGGGGCTTGGAAATCGGTTATTCAAACGAAAAACTCGATTATGAAAAACATATCAAGCCGAATTCGAACGGGTTCAATGAAATAACGATCCTCGTCGGCTGCGTTGATAACCATTTGGCGAGGAGGGAACTTCATCGCGTCCTGCAAGAATCAAGCAGATACAATTCAAATTCCGCACCGCAAAATTGGTGGATTGACGGCGGCAACGGAAAATCTTCAGGACAGGTTTTAATCGGTTCGGAAGCGAAAAAAGAAACTCCGAATAATCATTTTACAATCGCGGCAATTTGCAAGAAATTACCTGCGCCATCTATCATTCACCCTGAATTGCTCGAAAACCAGGAATTACCGCAAGTTCGAGAAAATATGGAACGACTTTCTTGTCCGGAACTCATCCGAATCGGCGAACAAAGCCTGAATATTAACCAGCGCGTGGCAATCGAAATCGCTGAAATGCTCACCGAATTTTTGCTTACCAATAATTTGCGTCGTTTTGCAAGTTATTTTGACCTTGAAAGCGGTACAAGCCGGTCACTTTTCTGCACGCCCGAACATATTGAAAAAGCGTTAAAAGAAGCTGTCAGCAACAAGCGCACAGAAAAATCAAGGAAACGTAAAAACAGTGGAAGCGGAAAATAGACTTTTAACGCGCGATGAAATTTACCGAATTCTCAGCACTGCCTTAGCCCGAAAACTTCCCGAACCGCCGGCGGACTGGTGTGCGTCCGGGCTTGATGAAGAAGTTAGGAAAGCCACACGCGAATATGAACCGAATGCCGATCTGAGACAAAAAGACGCTCTTTGCACAAGTCTCAATTATCTGGTTGCTTTTGCCTTGCGAATGCCGGAATGGATCAATCTGACAACAAGCAATGATCGGGTCAAACAAATCTGCGAAAATCTCACCGCCGAAATTGTAAAAATTACACTTGAACCGGAAGCAGTTATTAACAAACACGGGAAATTGAAAGCCTGGCTTAAAGCAATTCTGTCAGTCGAAAGTTGCTTGATTTACCGCACCGAAACCGATCGAGTCATCGCTGAAGAAGATGAATCTAAACGACTTCGCCGTACAGAACAGTCGAAGAAATCATCTTTGCAGAATCGGGCTCAGATTGATGGAAAATGGCAATCTGCTTTAGCGAAATCCATTTTTCAAAAAGCAACCAGCCAGAAAAGCGAAAATCCGTCCGAACAACCAAGCCTTTTTTGAACACCTTCAATCTATATAAAACCAACATTTATTCAACTTTTTATGATGGAATTACTGCCCGAAGAACTGAAAAGTCAATTGCCGAAACTCTACGAACAAGAAGGCGCCCCTGACCAGAAAGTTTTTATCAAATATTTCTTTCCCGCCGGAAACTGGACGTGGTTTGTCACCGAAGGCGAGCCGCGCGGTGATGATTTTCTCTTCTTTGGCTACGTCATCGGGTTGGAACGAGAATGGGGTTATTTTACGTTGAAACAGCTCGAAGAAATCAATATCAATCATTTGACCGTCGAGCGTGATTTGTATTTTCAGCAGGAAGAATTCAGCCGTTGTTTAGCGCGTTGGAAATTGGAGCGCGGCGGCTAATTTTCGCGGAATTAAGAAAAAAAGCGGCAGATAAAAGGTGCAAAAGCCGTTTGGCTTCGAGGCGACTAAACTATGAACACAAATCAAGAAAATCCTGTGAATGCTTCATCCGGCTATCCGTCGGCGACTTCAATTCTAAACAATGTTTTTGGCAAAAAGCCGGGTTTGACTGAAGAAAAGCCACCCGAAACTATTCCGCCACCATCAATCGAAAACAATCCAAATGCTTTGGCTGTAAGCAATATTCTAGATCGTCTGAAGACGAAAAAAGAGACGGCGGCGGTAAATCTAGGCATCAGCGAGAATGAAGTTGAAACGATGCCGTTCGATTTGTCGGCACTCGAAACCGAAGGTATTTTTCTGAACATTGATGCCCGCGGTTTCAGCACTCTGGAAAGGCAGATCGAATGGAAATCGCTCGGTGTCGAGTTGCCGCTCTCAGGCGCAGTTCGCCTGAGCCCGCCGCGAGCGGGACTGCTGCCCGACGTTTATCGCCGGAAACTGATGCGTGCGGCAAGCATTGCACACCAGGCGCTCAATAAATTCAGTTTTCGGTTTACTCTGTGCGAAAGTGTCTGGGGAACGAGTGAATACAAATGGATCCCGTGGAACGCCTTTGAAAATTTCGAGCAGGAATACCGGCGTGCCTGCGAGACCTTGAGCATAGCCAAAGCTGAAGTGCTGGCTAAATATGATGATATTTTGCTGACCTTAAGAAAAAGTTTTGCCGAACTCGCGGAAGACTCCGCCAAAAGGCTTGACGCGACCGGTTCAATTCCGCTCAACCGCGAAGAATTTATTCAAACGGTAGTCGCTCACGCAATGGGGATGATCCCGACGCGGGAAATGATCCGGGACGGTTTGACGATTCGTGCGAAGCCGAAAGTTATCGTCCTCGGTTCGGAGATGATTGCCGAACAGCAACGAGCTCGATCTTTGAGTCTTGAAACTGTGCGCATTGAAGCCGAGCACAGCCATGTGCGTCTGGAACTCGATACTAAAACGCGAATTGAACAACTTAAAATTCACGATTTTGAGTTAGAACAGCGGCGTGAAAGAGAAGTCAAGGAGCGCATCCGGCAGATGAAGATCGAAGCCGCCCTTACGGCAGCAAACGATGCGATTTCGCCGATTAAAGAAGGACTGGATCAAATCACCGCCAAAATTTACGAAGCCGCTTCCGAGATGGCCGCCAAGCTGCAAACGGCGGATTTTGTGCCGGGCGCACTCGCCAAAAGAGCTCGTCAGATGTGCGAATGGTACCGGCTAATGAATTTCACGAATGATTCTTCGCTCGAAGACGTCCTTCAAAGATTGCAGGAAGCCGCCGGAGCAGATGTAAGGGTACGGTCGCGGGTTGAGATGCAATCGGCTCTGGGCGATGTGATGCGGGCAACCAGTCTACAATCAAAACGCCTCCTCGACGAAGACCGGCTTTCCGCTTTGGAATTCTAACAAGAAAAAACTCCTCCAAATTTATGCCAACAATTATTCGCGCTGAATATCTCAGCTATTACAACCGCGTCCGTAATAGCGATAAATTATTCAATGTTTTTCTCATTCGCGAATCGGGCGGCAATTACACATGTCTGACGGAGAACGGCAGGCGCGGAAGCAGTTTAGTTTGCCGCACCGTTTGTGAAAAGGTGAGGCGGGAAACGGCGGAAAGTAGATTTTGGGAAAAAGTCCGGGAAAAACGCAATCACCGCGAAACTCCATACAGAGAAGAAACATTCGGATCCGGTTACAGTCAGATTGCTTCAAGGTACCCCTTCAGTTCGCAGTCAAACCC
>JBBQOA010000143.1:0-9226 GCA_038330465.1 Pyrinomonadales bacterium | reverse complement strand
TTATTTCCAATGCTTTGCCGTGCGGTCCGGCGTATGTTTCGCCGATTTTCGAGTATGAACACGCACCCGAAAATCCGTATGAAAATTTCGCCGCCGGAAAAATCGGCATTTTAAATCCGACGCAGCGGCGCATTGTGCTGATCGCTGCCTTTCGATATCTGAACGGCGGCGGATTTTCGGCACCGGAGCAAAAAGCCTTAGTCGAAGTCTGGAACGCGGAATTTAAAAATCAAAGTTACGAACAAGACGACATCAGTGAAACGGTCAAAAATTGGGTTGAAAAAAGAAAATCGATTCTCGGCAAAGAGGAAAAAACTCCCGAAATTTACGTCGAACGTGAATACGGCGGTTATGATTTTTTTCCGAATTGCACAAAAAATGCTTTTGAAACCGCCGAAAAAACGCTTGCCGACCGCGCCGCTTCAAATGGTTCCGACAATCAAAACGTAAAAGATTGGATTACGGCGCAGGATAAGGTTTTTGAAAATTGTGCGAGCGGAAAATCAACGCCCGCCGCGCCAAACGAAGCGATGCCCGAATGGCTCCAAAAAGACCGCGCCTACCAAATCGCGGCGGCGGAATTTTATTCGCTGGATTTTGATTCGGCGAAACAGCGATTTTCCGAAATCGCCCAGGATTACAATTCGCCATGGCAGGAAACGGCGGAATATCTCGTCGGCAGAACTTTGATTCGGCAGGCGAGTTTGAGCAAAGATCCGTCCAAATCAAAATTACTTTACACCGAAGCCGAACAAAATCTTTCGCTCGTCGCGACCAAAAGCGGTAAATATTCGGATTCGGCTGAAAAATTGATCGGTTTGATAAAATATCGAATTCGACCGCAAGAACGTGTCCGCGAACTCGCGCAAGGCATTGCAATTCAGGGCGGCGCAAATTTTCGGCAAGATTTAATCGATTACAATTGGCTGCTCGATAAATTTGAGAAAGAAGCCCTCGAAGCCGAAGATAAACGCGAAGAAGCGAAAAAAACCACGGCTGTTACCCAAGATTCAAATTCAAATACGCAGATCGTCAGCGCCGACAACACAAAGACGTCAAATGAGATGCCGCACGACGAAGGCGATCTGAAAATCAATATTTTCTCGGAAGATTATAAAGAAAGCTGGTCGTTTTACATTAAACCCGACGCAACTGACGAAGAAGCCATCGCGAAAGCTCAAACGGTGGTCACACAGCCCTTGACCGACAAAATGAAGGAACAAGTCCGAAATGCCCGCAAAGAAGCCTATAAAGACCGTTTTAGCGGCACTACCGATAGTGATTATGAAGGCGGCTATTATGGCTCGCACGATATATCGCTTTCGCTTTTGCCAGATCATTTGCGGCTTGATGAATTGTCGAATTGGCTTTTCTCCTTTCAAATTCAAAATACGGAAGCTTATCTTTACGCGCTTTCTCAATATCGGCAAACAAATTCCAATTTATGGCTTTTAACGGCAATATCAAAAGCCGAAACAAATTCGACCGAACTTGATCGGCTTCTCGCGGCGGCGGACAAGGTCGATCGATTTGCGCCCGCTTATCCGACGATCGCGTATCACAAAGCGCGGCTCTTGATCGAACAGGGAAAACTTTCGGAAGCCCGAAAATTGCTTGATGAAATATTGAATTCGACGCTCGAATTGCCGATTTCGTCGCGTAATATGCTGCTTGAACAACGTACGAAGCTCGCCGAAACGCTTGATGATTTCCTCAAATTCGCGCAACTCAAACCGTTTGCCTTTGATTGGGACGGCGAAAGCGGAACGATCGAACATTTTATCGAACTCCAAAAATCATATTACGACCCGAAATATGACACTCAATCGCGCGAAGCTTTTGAAAAGGAAGTCGAGGAAAAATTTGCGAACGAAAAACTTTGGCAAGACCGCTCGATGTTCAATTATCAAACGATCGATGTGATGAATCAACATTTTCCGCTGACGGTCTTGCTCGAAGCCGAAAAATCGCCCGCGCTGCCCGATTATTTGCGCGAACGCTTTGCTCTGGCGATCTGGACGCGGGCTGTTTTACTGAATGATTTTGTGATAGTTCGGAGAATCGCGCCCGAAGTCATCAAATTTCATCCCGAATTAAAAGAATTAATGGACATTCTTTTTCTCGCCGGAACTCCGGCAGCCAGACAACGCGCGGCGATTTATATGTTTTTGAAGAATCCGGTGGTCAGCCCGTTTGTCGAAGACGGTTTGGGAAAATCCGACAACGATTTCGGCACCTTTGATGCGAACGATTGGTGGTGCGCGCCGTATGATACCGAATATGACGATAAAACGGGCGAAGAAGTAAAAGCCAAACTTCCGCCGAGACCATTATTTTTGACAACGGCACAATCCAACGCCGCGCAAGCCGAACGCAAAAAACTGAAAGATATCGGCGACGCACCCAAATATTTCGGTGAAAAAGTTCTCGAATGGGCTCGTCTCGCGCCGACCGATAAACGAATTCCCGAAAGTCTTTATATCGTTTGGGAAGCAAACGGCTGGACCAAATACGGTTGCGGAAACAACGAAGAGTTGCGAACCCAGATCGCCAATTTGTTAAAGAAAAAATATCCTAAAAGCGGATGGACGATTAAGATGTTGAATGACGAAAAAGAACAAAATTGAAGTTTTTTCGCAATAAATCGACAAAGGGCAGAAAGCGTTCTGCCCTTTGTCGATTTATTTAAAGCCGAGCCACAAAGTGTTTTTGGGGAAGGTGTCTAAAATACAAATTTTAGAATTAAGCACGCGCCGCAGAAACAACTTTTTCCGCCGCGTCGCTCATTCCCTGCGCGACCAGAAAATTCATATCTGATTCAGCGATCACGCGGTTTCCTTCTTCGACATTGGTGCCTTCGAGCCGGACAACCACCGGAATCTTCACGCCAAGATTTTTACCGGCAGCGACCACACCGCGAGCGACCATATCTGTGCGAACGATGCCGCCGAAAATATTGACCAACACGGCTTTCACATTTTTATCCGCCAGCAGAATCCGAAATGCTTGTTCGACCCGTTCCTGCGACGCGCCCCCGCCGACATCCAAAAAATTTGCCGGTTCGCCGCCGTGCAGCTTGATGATGTCCATCGTCGCCATCGCCAACCCGGCGCCATTGACCATACAACCGATATTGCCGTCGAGTTTGATGTAATTCAGATCAAATTTCGAGGCTTCGATCTCGAGCGGTTCTTCTTCGTCCAAATCACGCAGGTCAACATAATCTTTGTGTCGAAACAATGCGTTATCGTCAAAATTAACCTTCGCATCGAGCGCGATCAGCCGGTTGTCCTTTGTCAGCAAAAATGGATTGATCTCAACGATCGTCGCGTCCATTTTTTGATAAGCGTTATAGAGCGAGAGCATAAACTTGGCGGCTTGCCCGACAAGTTCTGCCGGAATTCCCAAACCGAATGCCAAATTTCTTGCCTGAAAGGCACGCAGTCCGACCGACGGATCGATTGTTTCCTTCAAAATCAATTCGGGGGTTTCGGCGGCGACTTTTTCGATGTCCATGCCGCCCGCCGATGATGCCATCAAAACATCTCTGCCGGTTGTCCGGTCAAGTGTAATTCCAAGATAAAATTCGCGGTCGATCGGCAAACCTTCCTCGATCAGCAAGGTTTTTACGATGCGTCCTTCGGGTCCGGTTTGATGCGTGATCAGCGTCATTCCGAGAATTTGCGAGGCGAGTTCCTTTGCTTCGGCGGGCGATTTGGCGAGTTTAACGCCGCCGCCAAGACCGCGTCCGCCGGCGTGGATCTGCGCTTTGACGACCGTTATGTCGGTGCCAAGTTCCCTTGCCGCTTGTTCGGCTTCTTCGGGCGTTCGGGCGACGATTCCGCGCGGGACCGGAACGCCGTATAGTTTTAATAGTTCCTTTCCTTGATATTCGTGTATTTTCATAAATTTAGAAAAATTCGTTGATTGTAAAAACTTCAAAAAGTTTAGCTTTCCAAACAGTAAAAAGCAAAGGCATTGATCGAAAGACCGTCGGCTTGAATTCGGTCAGCTGTAAGATGTTCGATCAATATCTTTTTTTGACGGTCGTCACGACATTCAGACCGATCAGCTTCCACTCTTTTCCCTGGGCGATATATTTAAGTTCAAAGGTCGAAGTATTCGGCGACGTCGGATATTCGCCTTTTGTTTCAAGCGTTTTGACGCCGGTGCTTCTGGTCACTTGGGTCGGACTCGTAAATTTTGCATTCATCGACTTGATCGAACTTAGATCGGCATCGCCGTCGATAAAATTTTGAAAATTAGTTTTTAGTTTTTCTGGCGACGTTTGTTTTTGCCAGACTTTTGAAATGGACGCGTGAAACTCTGTAAAATCTTCCTTTTGCAAGGCATCGTTAAAGTCCAAAAGCGTTTGTTTTACAATATCCTGCATTTCATCATCGGACGGAATCTCGCTTTTTGAAGCATCCGCTTTAGTATAAGATTTTGTTGCCGAAGGACTCGGCGCAGAAGTCGTGGGCGACGGCGAACTGGAACCGCTATTGGTCAGTTGGTTCAATTTTTCCTTGTTACAAAAACATCCCAAACCAATTGCCGCGATGATCGAAAGCGCGATTAATCCACTGCCGATTGAATTTTTTCCGAAAATAATTCTTCGTATTTGTTTCATAATTATTTTTTGATCTTCCTCAATTTGAGTTTAAAAACCTATTTATCCTTGCGCCAGGGTTTCAGTAAATTGACCCAACCGTCAACCGATCGCTGATACTCTCCCGGACAACGGACGGCGCGTTCTTTCGGTAAATATCCGTCAGTCACAAAATATTCGTATTTTGCCGAATTTGAACCGTAGATCATACAGAGCGAGTTGTAAAATCTTTGTTCCTGTAAAAGATGTTCGTCCGCCATATCGCGTTTTGTCGCGGCGGTTTGTTTCGATTCAATATGAAATGCATCGGCGGCGGCAAGCACGGCTTTGACGCCTTCGTCGCCCAATTCTTCGATGTTGATATACGACGAACAACGGTCGGCGGCATCTTCTTCATTGCCAACCACCGGCAATTTGTAGTTATAGATCAGGGCGTGTCCAACTTCGTGTAAAAAGGCAAAACGAACCGCCGAAAACATCTTTTTGTCGGCATCGTCGGGCTTCATTCCGTCGCTTCGATATAATTGATAAAAATGCTCCATCAATTCGTAACAAACCGTGATCGCTTGAATTTTCGGATCAAATTCGGCATTCGGTTCGCCGCAATCTTTTGAACGCAGAAAAATATCGTTCGGCAGCCGGAGCGCTTTATTTAAATCGTCGGCAGCTTTTTCTAAAAGTTTTTCGTTTTTGATCTTTTGGTCGAGTTCGGCAAATCGGGAATTCTTGACTCCGAGATGTTGAACAATAAAATCGCCTTTGTCGTCGTTTTTATTTAAATTGTCGGAATTAGTTTTTGTGTAAGCCGTGTTGGCGTCAGTATTTGCCGCCGAAATTACGGTTGGTTTCGAATCAACTTTTTCAGTTTCTTTGCTTGAACTGAAAACGCACGCCGAAACAAGCAACCAAATTGCTGAAATTACAAACAGATTTGTAGAATTGCGGATTTTGAAAACCGTTTGGAGCTTCTCAATCATTTTTCATTTTTTTTGAAGATTATTTTTGTCGGTTTTGTTCTTAATTAAAGGCAATTATAACAGGCTTTTGAAAAAAAACAGACGGTTGATGAAATAATTCCATCAACCGTCTGTTTTTTTGAAGATTCGGGTTTTCAGGTTGAACTTCACGCGATCGAATCCTTCGGAAACTCAAACTTAAAGCTATGAAAGTTCAATTATTGCGATTTTTCAATCAATTTAACCAACATTCGGACGGCAACCGCGGTCGGACCTTTTGCCTGATGCGGTTTTTCGTTGTCATTCCAAGCCGTTCCCGCAATATCGAGATGCGCCCATTTTGCTTTATCAATAAATTCCTGGATAAAAACCGCGCCGACGATCGTTCCGGCTTTTCGCGACGGACCGATGTTTTTGATATCGGCAATATCGGATTTAATACCTTTGCTGTAATCTTTGCCGATCGGCAATTGCCAGTAGCTTTCGCCGACTTCCTTACCGCACGCGACAATTTCATCGACCAAATCCTGATCGTTGCCCAAAACCGCCGTATTCAAATCACCAAGCGCAATGATCACCGCGCCTGTCAGTGTCGCCATATCAATGATCCGCGTCGCGCCCTGCTTTTCGGCATAAGCAACCGCATCCGCCAAGACCAAACGACCTTCGGCATCGGTATTTAAGATTTCGATGGTCTTGCCATTCATCGCCGTCACGACATCGCTTGGGCGAGAGGCTTTACCGTCAGGCATATTTTCGACCGCTGCAACAATTCCGAGAACAGGCACTGACGGCTTCAATAAACCGATTGCCCGCATCGTGCCGACGACGCTCGCACCGCCCGACATATCGTATTTCATCGCGTCCATTCCTTCGCCGGGTTTGAGCGAAATGCCGCCCGTATCGAAGGTGATGCCTTTTCCGACGATCGCCAAAAGTTCACCTTTTTTGGCGGTTGATTTTTTCGGTTCATATTTCAAGATGATCAATTTTGCAGGCTGTTCCGAACCGATCGAAACACTCAGGAGTGAACCCATTCCGAGTTTTTCCATTTTCGCTTCGTCGAGAATTTCGCATTTCAAACCGGTTTCTTTGGCAATCGCCTGGGCGCGTTTGGCAAATTCGGTCGGTTGCAGAATATTCGGCGGTTCATTTGCCAAATCGCGTGTGAAATTCATCGAATCGCCAATAATTTGACCACGGCTCAGACCATTTTTAAGATCGGATTCTTTGGCACCGTCAACACAAATCACAAAATTATCAACCGTTTTGGTGTTTTTATCTTTTGTTCTATATTTATCGAGTTCAAACTGACTTGTGACAAATCCCTGCGCGGCGTTTTGGGCAACTTCCGTCGCGCCCGAATCCGAACGCGGAAGCAACGCAAAACTTTTGACGTTTCGTTTGCGCAAAGCTCTGGTCGCTGTTCCCGACAGGTTGGCAACGCTCGCAACTTTGTAATCGGATTTATCACCGACGCCGACCAAAAGCAGGATCGACGCTTTGCCTTTGCCTTTTGCCGAAAATCGAATCAAGGCAGTTTCACCGACATCGCCTTTAAATTCCTCGTTTTTGATAACCGACGAAATAATTCCGCCCGTAAGTTTATCCAAATCTTTCAGAATTTCACTTGATGCCTTCTCGTCTTTGAAGACCGCAACTGCTAAAGCATCAACATTGGCTTCCTGAAAATTTCCCGTAATTGCTTGAGTTTTCATACTTTTCCTCGTATTAATTTTTATTATACCTGCAAAACTTCTCTAAATCTATAACTTATCTTAACTTTTCTTTCAACTCCTGACGTGTTTCTTTTTCGATCGTCCGTTTCATTTCGGTATCTCGTTTGTCATACAATTTTTTCCCCTTGGCGACTCCGATCTCAACCTTTATCCGACCGTTTTTCCAATATATACGTGTGACGACGAGCGTCATTCCCTTGATCGTTGTTTCCTTTTCAAGTTTCGTAATTTCACGTCGGTGAAGCAACAGTTTTCTCGACCGGAGCGGTTCGTGGTTTTCACGATTGCCGTGTGAATACGGCGAAATATGAGCGTTCAAAACCCAAACCTCACCATCCCGCACCGAAACGTATGATTCTTTCAACTGAATTCGCCCGACCATCACACTTTTGACTTCCGTACCCTGAAGCGCAATGCCGGCTTCATATTTATCCAAAATATGATATTCATGGTATGCGTGGCGGTTATTGATAATATCTTTGTCATCCGACATAAAGTCTTATTTTGCCTGTCAATTTTAATTCAATCAAGCCAAAATGGTTTAAATCATTTGACAAGTTACCTTAGACTCGTGAAAATTAACCTAACTGGTGGGAGATCGTCTAATGGTAGGACTGCAGAATCTGGATCTGCCTATCGGGGTTCGAATCCCTGTCTCCCAGTTTTTTTTATGATCGAGTGGCACGAAACACAAGTCCGCGTTCGCTATGCCGAAACCGACAAGATGGGCATCGTACACCATTCAAATTATCTTGTCTGGTTTGAATTCGCGAGAAGCGAATATTGCCGAACACGCGGATTTTCCTATAAAGAAATGGAGGAAAAAGGTAATTCCCTTCTTGTCGTTGCCGAAGTTTATTGCCGCTATAAATCGCCGGCATTTTATGACGACGTTTTATTGCTTCGCTCAAGAATTTCTGAAATCCGCAGTCGCAGCATCAGATTTATTTACGAGATCCTCCGCCCCGCAGACAATATGCTGCTTGCTGAAGGAGAAACTCTCCACGTTGTCACTGATGAAAACAAAAAAGTTCGGACCTTACCTGAGATTTATAGAACGAAACTTCTGCAGACCGTTGAAAATACAAATCCCTTTCCGGAAAATGAAGCGCCCCATTAAGTTAATTTTCGTTTGACGATCACCAAAGTGATATCATCACCTGCCGGTGCGGTCTGTGTAAAGGTCGAAAGTGCTGATTCAACCTTGTCCCGCAAACCTGAAGCCGATGCTGATAAATGTTTACTGACAACCTGCGTCAGCCTTTCCATGCCAAATTCTTCACCTCGTAAATTGGCGGCTTCCGAAACGCCATCGGAATAGATCAAAAGGGCTTCGCCAGCATCAAGTTTTGTTTCGCCGACTTCATATTCGGCTAACGGCATAATGCCGAGCGGAAATCCGCCTGAATCGAGTTGTTCGACCGCGCCGTTAATTCTTCCGATCAGCGGCGGATTATGTCCGGCGTTGATATATTTAAAAGTTCCGTCAGTCGGATCTAATTCGGCGATAAACAATGTCACAAAACGATTTGTCGGCGTATTTTCGGACAAATACTGATTCACTGATCGAACAATTTCCTCTAATGAACTTTTGGCGGCAACTTGTCCGTGAATTGCCGCGTGGAGCGATGACATCAAAAGCGCGGCAGCCGTTCCCTTGCCGGAAACATCCCCGAGCGCGATCAGCATTTTGCCGTCGTGGCGCGAAATGAAATCATAATAATCGCCGCCGATCTCATAACACGAAAAAGAAATTCCCTGAAATTCGTAGCCTTCGATAATCGGCGGCGACGACGGTTGTAATCTTTGCTGAATCTCGGTCGCCAGTTCGAGTTCGCGCTCCATTCGTTCGCGTTGAAAGCGTTCTTCCAAAAGTCTGGCATTTTCAACACGAATCGATGCAACCGACGCAAGTGTCGTCA
>JBBQOA010000142.1:0-9230 GCA_038330465.1 Pyrinomonadales bacterium | reverse complement strand
CCGAACGTCATTCTGACGCCGCACATCGGCGGTTCGACCGAAGAAGCACAGGCGAATATCGGTTTGGACGTGACGG
The DNA here is from genome assembly GCA_038330465.1 of Pyrinomonadales bacterium. GTDB lineage: Bacteria > Acidobacteriota > Blastocatellia > Pyrinomonadales > Pyrinomonadaceae > JAFDVJ01. The sequence goes on along the minus strand of JBBQOA010000142.1, from coordinate 9,154 downwards.
CAAAGCTCATCAATTATCTCGAATTCGGCGCGACCGAAGGCTCGCACACGGTGCCGCCCGCGAGTTTGCCGTCGCAGGAAAAAACGCACCGCATTCTGCACATCCACCAGAATATTCCGGGCGTTCTCTCGGAAATAAACTCGCGTCTTTCGGCGAAAAATATCAACATTCTCGGGCAATTTCTCAAAACCAACGACGAGATCGGTTACGTCATTCTTGATTTGGACACGAAACTCTCGAAAGAAGCGCTCGAAATATTAAAAGAAGTAAAAGGCACGATCAAAACGCGAATGGTTTACTAATGCCAAGTTGCGTAAAAATGTAAGATGAAATTTAGCCGCGGATGAACGCGGACAAACGCGGATTTTAATTGATTTATCTGCGTTCGTCCGCGCCAGTCAATGATTTAGCAAATCTTTTTGAAAACGATGACCGAAATTATTTGATCAAGCGGTCGCGCAGCGCAACCGAGACGGCTTCGCTTTTTGTGTGAACCTGAAGTTTTTCGTAAATGCGCCGCATATGGAACGAAACGGCATGAACCGTCACCCCGATCTCGAGAGCGGCGGTTTTGTAGTTATGACCTTCGACGAGCATTTTCAAAAGCCGCGTTTCGTGCGGCGTGAGATCGTAATCGGCTTGCGAAGGCGGACGAATGTCACGAAAGATCGTGATCACGCGCCGCGCGACTTCGGGCGACATCGGCGAACCTCCGGCGACCGCTTCCTTGAGACTTTCGAGAAGGCGAACGGGCGGCGTTTTTTTGAGCAGATATCCGCACGCGCCGGCGCAGAGCGCATCGAAAATTCGTTCGTCGTCGTCGTAGATCGAAAGCATGATGACGAGCAGTTCGGGAAAGTTTTCCTTGAGGATCTTGATGCCTTCGATGCCGTTCATGCCCGGCAGCCCGATGTCGCACAAAACAACGTCGGGCAAGCTCGCGCCGAGGCGCCGCAAGCCTTCTTCCATCGAACCGAATTTTCCGGTGCAGTGAAAGCCGCTTGTGCCGTCGATCAGCATCGCCAAACCATCGCGGATCTCGCGGCGGTCTTCGATGATCGCGACGTTGATGGTTTTGGCGCCGCCGTCGGTCGTTTCTGTGTTGCTCATAAATTTATTACCCGCCATTTATTACAATAAAGGAATCGTCAAATAAAATCACTACTTACACGGGTAGGTCAAAGCAGGGCGCGGTTGTCGAGGCGGGTGAAAATTTAACCCATCGGAGTTAAATGTTGATAACAACTACAAATCAAGAAATAATTGCGCGGGCGGGTGGAAATTATCGGCTAACTTATCTATTGCCGTTCACGGTTCCGGCTGAAGAGGGACGGTCAGCGTGACGATTGTGCCCGCTGTTTTCGCGGAAACGATCTCGAGCTTGCCGCCTAATCCGTCCGCCCGCGCTTTCATACTATGGAGTCCGTGTCCGTCGTTATGGTGATCTGTTTCAAAGCCTTTGCCGTTGTCACGCAGACTTAAAAATATTTCCGAATTCCTGATGATCAATTCAATTTCGACCGTCGTGCAGTTCGCGTGTTTGACGATATTGTTGACCGATTCTTTGAAGATCAAAAAAACTTCGCGCCGCAGATTGGCGCCGAGCGCGAGATTGGCAACGGGCGTTGCCGTATATGTAAATTCGATGTTGCGCGCCGTCAAAACGTCAGCGGCAAAGCGGCGCATTTTACCGGAAAGTTCGCTCAAAAAATCCTTCTGCGGATTGATCGCCCAGACGATATCGCTCATCGCGTCAACGAGTTCGCGCGATGACGCGGCGATGAATTCAAGCGGTTCTAAAACCCGTTCATTCGATTTATCGACGCGCTGCTGCAAAACTTCGCTGTAGATCGAGATCTGCGTCAAACTCGAACCGATATCGTCGTGCAGATCGGCGGCGATTCTTCGGCGCACTTGTTCAAGCTCGCGCAGGCGTTCGCTTTTGGCGGTTCGCTCGATTTCGTCGGCGCGTTTCGTATCGGTCACATCTTCCATTACGAGAATCACTTCGAGCAATTCGCCGATCTCGTTTTTGACCGGATAAGCGAACGATTCAAACCACAGCAAAGTCGTCTTTTCGACAAATTCGATGCCGTGATTGTTGTCACGCGGATCATAAGGTTCGGGCGGGAAATGAACGGTTTCGCCATTAAAGACGCGCCGCAGTTTTTCGATCACGCCGATTCTGATAAGCTGCTCGTCGTTGAAAAAGTCCCAGTTTTTGATCTGCTCGAATTTAATTCCCCAAAAATCTTCGTAAGCGCGATTGACCGCGCGAATCGAACCGTCGGGCGCGAAAACGATGATTCCGAGCGGCGATTGATCGTTCATCTGCCGAAAACGATTTTCGGAAACCGAAAGTTTGCCGAAAGCGATTTTCAATCCGCGCAGACGCGCCGCGCGGGCGCGTTCAATGGCAAGAATGATGCCGCCGGCGAGCAGCGCCGACAATAATAAAAACCACCGGCGGCGATAAAACGGCGGCGCGACCGTAAAGGAAACCGTCGCCGGATCTTCGCTCGAAACGCCGTCGGCATTGACGGCGCGGACGGCAAATTGATAATCGCCCGATTCGAGATTGAAGGTCACGGATTTCTGTTCGCCCGGCGCGCTCCACTCATTACTACCGAGTTTATATTGAAAATGCAGCTGATCGCCCGCGCCGAACCCGAGCGCGAAAAAGTCGATCTTGATCTGTTTTTGATCCGCTGCGAGACTCAGATCTTCGACCGTTTTCGCGCCGAGTTCGGAGATTTTCTGCGCCGTGCCGTTGACGCTGATTCCGCCGATAAAAACGGGCGGCGCGTTTAGCGGATTTTCGGTTTGCGGCACGAATTTGACCAAACTTTTGCGCGAAACGAACCACAACGCACCCGCCGAATCGCGGCGGCAGAGCGAAATCACGCTTCCCGGCAAACCGTCGGCTTGCTTATAAAGTTTGATATTGCCGTTCGCCGGATCGATTCGATTGACGCCATTTCCCGTGCCGATGTAAATTTGCCCGAAATTGTCTTCGGTGACGCAGTTTGTCTGATTGCTCGACAAACCTTCGGCGGTTGAAAGATTGACGAATTTCGGATTTTCGGCGGTCGGATGATCGGAACGAAAAACGCCGCGACTCGCCGACGCAATCCATAAATGCCCGTTTTTATCGTTAAATATACTTCTGATCGAGCCGACGGGAATGCCCTCTTCGTCGCCAAAAAACTGAAACTTGCCGTTTCGATAACGCGCCAGTCCGCCGAAATAAAAACCGAGCCAAATGTTATTTTCCGAATCTTCACCGAAAGCGATCGCGCCATTTGATTTCGGCACATTATCGTCAGCCGAAAAGCGGATTATTTTGCCGGTTGCGTGATCCCAACGCTGGACGGTCGCGCCGCTGTTAATGGTCGTGATCCAGACATCGCCGCGTGAATCTTCAAACAGATTGGAAACTTCATTTGAGTATAATCCGTCGGCGGTCGTGTAAATTTTCTGCGGCTTCATTCTGCTTAAATCGGCAAAATTCGGCGGTTTCGGATAAAAGCGCAATCCGGTCGTTGACGTGATCCACCAATCGCCGTTCGCGGCTTGAAAATCGAGATGATTATTTCCCCAGCTGCGGCTTTTTAAACCGAACGGGACGACGCTTTCAAATCGCCCGCCCGTCAAGCGCGCAATGTTTTGGTTGCCGCTGAGGATGAAAATTTCACCGCCGGAATTTGTAAATATCGAAGAGATGCCTTCGGGCGGAATGCCGTCGGACGAGTCGAATTTGACAAAGCCGGTCTGCGCGATCTTCCACGCGCCTTCCTCGGTTGTGCCGAGCCATAAACTGCCGCCGCCGTCTTCCGCCAATGCCTGAAATTGTCCGCGTGCGATGATCCGAAATTTCGATTCGTTTTGAGCCGCGTTCGGCAGAAATTCACACAAGGTTTCGCCGACCAAAACGAGGATGCGCCGGTCGGAAGTTTGCTTGATCTCAGCCATTGATTTTTCAACCGGCAAACCGTCCGCCTTTCGATAAGTTCTTTTAAGTTGTGCCGATTTTCCGTCAGCCGAAATTGAAAAAACGCGCAAACCCGCGTCCGTTCCGCTCGCGGTAATCCAAATTTGACCGTTATTATCAAGCAAGATCGAACTGCCGCCGTCGCCTTCGATCTTTTTGACGGCGCCGTCCGGCGATATCCGGTAAATGCCCGAACTCGTCAAACTCCACAGATAACCGGCGGAATCGAACTGTAAGGATGCAAAAAGGGTGTATTCGGGAAATAATTCGGATTCGATCTGGCGGAAAATCCATTCGTCGCCGGATTTTTCGAGATTAAATAAGGTGGTGCCGGTTCCGGCGAAAATTCTGCCGTCGCGCGATTCGGCAAGAGTTAAAACGGCGCGCTTTTTTGCTTCATCGTTCGGATTCGGCGTCAGAAAGGTGCGAAACATTGGCGGTTCGGCGGCGGTTTGTTCGAGTTTTGAAGTTAAAATATTCCACTTATACGCCGTTCCGTTCGGATTGAAAACCGCCAAACCGTTGGTCGTCGCAACCAGCAGATCGCCGCTTTTCGTTTCGAGAAAATCATTGATATTGCGGTGCGGCAAGCCTTCGTTTTGCGTGTAATTTTTAAAGGCGAAACCATCGAAACGCGATAAACCTTCGCCCGTGCAAAACCATAGAAACCCGCGCGAATCAGGCACGATTTTGTTGACCGAATCGTTCGTCAGACCGTCAAATGTCGTGTAGGATTTGACAGGTAAATGTCCGGCTTGCAGAAGTTTCGGCGAGATCGAAAATAAAGCGGACAAGATTATTAAATGAAAAAGATATTTTATCTTCATCGGCGAACTTAAAGGGCATCATAAACATAACATTGTTTGAAATAAAAAGAATCGTTTTATTCGTTGGCGACAAAAATTATGTCCGCGACATCTTCCAAAACCGAAAACACCTGCGCGGGCTCGGCAAACGAATATTTTTTGGCGGAAACGCTGATGATGTATGTTTCGCCCGACGGCACACCGTTAAATTGAAAAGAGCCGAAACCGCTTGAAAAAGCCGTTCGCGTTTCGCCGCTGCCACCCGTCAAAGTTACGCGAACATTGCGAATTCCGCCGCCCGTTGCCGTCAAAATGCGTCCGCCGACCGAGACATTGGCGGCAGTCGGCGCAAATATTTGAACCGTCCAGAATCCGGGCTGGAAATTGTCCGGCGCATTTTGTTGATTCGTTCCGGCGGCGTTTTGCCCGATCGTTGCTTCGAGCGAATAATTTCCGCCCGTGCCGGCGCCGCTTGTACCGCCGCCGGCAATCGAGGTTTGCGGCAGCGTGTAATTGCCGCCGCTCGCGATTTGCGCATTTGTAACTAAGGCGAATGCCGCGGCGTAAACCAAAAATGCCATTGCATATTTCCAAAATTTCAAGCTGAATGAATTTTTCATAATTTTATGACCGTTTGTTGCTGAGTTTCGCCCGCAATTTTTTTGTCGGGTATTTTTTTTATCAGACATCGTCCCCAAAAAAGAGTTGAGAAATTCAACCGGAATTTTAACGCCAAGGTGCAAAGGCGCCAAGACCGCCAAGATAAATTCGGCGAAAAGGCGGAAAGCTTTGCCAAACTCATTTGAAATTTGAAGTATTTATCAGAAATTCAACCAATGGATTTCTGATAAAAAAACCTTGGCGCCTTGGCGGGCTTGGCGCCTTGGCGTTAAAAAAAAATAATTTTTGAATGATCTCTATTTCAACGGCTGCGGATTTATTCCGCCGTTGATGTCGATATTATTGCTGATGATCGTATTGTTTTGAAACGTCGAAAATGTTCCCAGCGCGCTCACCCAAATGCCTTGATTATTTCCCGTCACAGTTGATCTTGTGAGCCGCAAAAAGCTCGGTCCCGCGCTGCCGCCGATTTTAATTCCGGCTTGATTTCCCGTAATTTGACAGTTATCAACGACCGCTTCCGCTTTCAAATTGGCGGTCGGCGAAGTTATTTTGATACCGACGCCGAAATTATCGGAAATGATCGAATTGCTGATGGTCGCAAAGGCTTTCGCCGGAATAGAGATTCCGATCTGGCTTTGTTCGATCTTGCAATTATCGATCACCGCTCTTTGTCCGCCTTCGAGCGTCGGCGAGTTCATCGCGATCCCGATATCGTTGCTTCTGAAAGTGCTGTCGTGAACGAAAAGTTTGCCGCTGATCAACCCCTGATTGATGCCGACGCCGAAGCCCGTGAAAGTGCAGTTGTCCACAAAAAGATTCGTGCCGGAAATATTGAAAATACCTTTCGGACTGCTCGATGTTGAAATATTTTTGAGATGCAGATTGCGAAGCGTGATCTTATCGATCATCTGCGGCTGGGCAACCGAAATAAAGATCGCAAAATCGACGTTCGAAATAATTCCGGCATCAACGCCGGGCGCGGCGGCGACCGTCACCGATTTTGAAACGACAAAAGTATCGTAATCGCCGCTTTCGGTGATAATAACTTCGCCGCCGTCGTCAACGACCGTCAAAGCCTTCGTGATCGTGCGGCATTCGGCTGCTTTCGTGCAGAGACTGGCATCGTCGCCGCTGTTCGCGACATAGACGCGGGTTGTTTGCGCCGCCGCTGAAAGTGTTGCAAATGTAACAATTGCCAATGCAATTAATATGAATTTCGATGTATTTATCATTTTTTTATTAGACTCCTGAAATTTTCTGATATTAAATTTGGCAAGATAAAAACAGATAATTCTGCAAACTCTTTTGCCGTCGGTTTTTTTGAATCTGATATTTTCGATATTTTGATCACAATTATTTACCGCAGATTGCCGCTGCCGGATTCATCGCGCAGACGATTTGTTTTAAGGCTTCGATTTGCGCGCTCTGCTGCTTGATCTGTTCGGCTTGCGCTTCAATTTGGGCTTGCTGTTCTTTGATGGAATTGACGAGAACCGCCGAAATGCGGTCGTATTTTACGCCTTCGACTTGTCCGCTGTCGTTGTAGATGACGAGCAGTTTATCAACTTTTTCGACGTCTTCCGCGCCGAATCCGAGATCGTGCATTCCGCCGTCTTTCCAGTCGAAAGTGATCGGTTTTAATTTATTAAGCAGACTCAAACCGCCAAAATACGGCGCGATGTTGGTTTTATAACGCAGACTCGACGAACAGACCGCAAGATTTGCCGAAGCATTGCGGCAAACCTGCGTCGAACCGCCGAGCGACAAGTTCAAAAGATGCAAATTGCCCTGAATATCGGCGTTGCCCGACGCAAACAAATTGCCGATATTGGTGTTGCCGAAGACTTTGATATTGTTCGGAACTTGAACGGTATCTAAATCGGTGCCGAGAACAATCACGTTGCTCGTGGTGAAAAACGAATCCGCGCCGAGCGCCGTCGAATGATTGACCGTAGTTGGACTCGAATTGGAGTTTGCGCCGAGAAAAGTGTTATTGCTGCCGAAATTGGAAATTCCGGCTTGGTAACCGATGATCGTGTTAAAAGCGGCACTGCCGACGAGCGAACCGGCTTGAAAACCGAAGACCGAATTGCCGTTTCCGGTTGAAGTATTACTGCCGGCGCCGCTGCCGAAAAATGAATTTTGAATACCGGTCGTATTTAATGAACCGGCGCCGCTGCCGAAAAATGCGTTGTTACTGCCGCTGTTGTTCGCGGCGCCCGATGAATCGCCGAAAAATGAATTTCCCGCGCCGGTAAAATTGTTCGAGCCTGCCGAACTTCCGAAAAAAGAATTGCTGCCGCCGGTCGTCGAACTGCCCGCGAGATAGCCGAAAAATGAATTATCATTGACATTCAGGCTGCTTTGTCCGGCGCCGCTGCCGAAAAACGAATTGCGCGTGCCGAGTGTGTTGGAAGCGCCCGCCTGATAACCGAAAAACGAATTGTCGCTCGCCGATTTGTTGCTGACGCCCGCGCCGCTCCCGAAAAACGAATTAAACGAACCCGAAGTATTGAAAAATCCTGAATCTTTTCCGACAAACGCGTTGTTGCCGCCGCTCGTATTGGATTCGCCCGATTCGCTCCCGATAAAAGTATTCGCCTGACTAAAACTATTGGCGGAAAGTCCGGCTTTGTAACCGAAAAAAGCGTTGTTGTTTGAAACTAAAGTGTGATTGGAAAACTGTCCGACGACGACCGATGTGCTGTTCGGGATGCTGACAACGGTCGTGCCATTGATTCTGAAATTCGTCGTCGAATTAACGATATTCGCGGAAAAAAGTCCGCCGACCGTGCCGCTGCCGCTGACGTTAAAGTTTGAAGTCGGCTGCAAAACGCTCGAATTTTGAATATAACTGCCGAGATTGGTCGGAAAATCGCTCGATGTCAATGGCGCGCTCGTCCAGATCGAACCGTTGCTTCTGAGGAAATTTCCGGTCGCGCCCGGCGTCGTCAAACCCGTTCCGCCACGCACGGGCAAAAGCGTTCCGGTCGTGATATTTCCGGCATTCAAAGCTGAAATATTCGCGCCGTTGCCGCTGATACTGCCGCCGATCATCGCGTTTCCGGCGATGTTAAAATTCGCGGCTTGCGAGATCGCGTTTTGATTTTGGATGTAATTTGCGCTAAACGGATTCGGATTGCGGTCGTCCGACAGGCGCTGATCGGTCGTCTGCACAAAATTGCTTGCCGGAAATCCGCCGAGCGCGTCGGAATTATTTGAATTTTCCGACAAATTCGAAATGCGGCTGCGAATCGCGAAAGGCGCGCTCGTGATCTGCTGGCGCGGCGCGAGAAGGGTAAACGCCGCCGCGCTTCCAACGGGGCGCACCGCGGTTTCGATAAAAACTCGCGCGTTGCCGAAACTCGACTCGCCGAAATCGAGCTGAACGGTAAAAATTCCGTTGACGACCGAAACATCGGCGATTGTCTGCGTGCTGCCGAGCTGCATTGAAAGCGCGTCGAACAACTTGAATTCCATCTCGTAATGCGCATTTGTCGGTTGCGGCAGCGTCGCATCGATGAGCCGACCTTGATATGTAAAAGCGGTCGTCTGCGCCTGCACCGAAACCGCCAAGATCGAAACTAAACCAATTAACAAAATTGCGGTTTTTCCGGCGAATCTTAATCTCAACATAAATATTTCTCTGTTAATAAATAGCGTCCGAATATCATTGACGCATTGCATCGTAAATTAACGGCGAAGCAAATACACTACTCGTACGGGTAGTGAA
>JBBQOA010000141.1:0-9233 GCA_038330465.1 Pyrinomonadales bacterium | reverse complement strand
GGTCGAAGTTTATCGAATTGATATAAAGGCGAGTTTTCCGTCAGCTAAGACGGACAAAAAAGGCGTTTTTAGTTTTGCCGGTTTGCCGTTAGGCGCGCAGTTTGTTCTTTCGATCAGCGCCCCGAACATCAAACCTGAACTTCAAGCCGGTATCAAAGCCGGAATGGACAATATTCTCATACCGGTAACCGAAGGCGACGGTAAAAAATACACGGAAGACGAAGTTCGGCAAGCAGTCGCCGGCGGTTCAAGCACCACGCAGTCAACTGAATTGACTGCCGAACAAAAGAAAGCCAAAGAAGAATATGATAAGCAAGTCGCCGAGGTTAAGGCTAAAAACGAAAAAGCCGTGAAGGCGAATGAAGTTGTTAATGCGGCACTCAAAGAAGGCAACGCGGCATATATTGCAAAAAATTATGACCTGGCGATTGCCAAATTTGACGAAGGATATAATGCCGACACAACATATGCGGGAAGTGCGCCGGTTTTGCTTAATAACAAGGCGCAAGTTTTATTGATCCGAGGCAGTAACTCTTACAACAATACCGTCAAAGCCGATGCCGAAACAAAAGCAACATTAAAAGAATCAGCAAAGAATGACCTAACTGAAGCCATCGTTGCATCCGACAAAGCTCTTGAAATTTTGAAAACGGCAACATCAACCGATGCCGCTATTCAGAAAGGTTACGAAGCTCAAAAATTACTTGCTTTGACGAATCGTAAAAATGCCTACCGGTTGATCGCGCAAACCGGATTTGACAGAACTAAAGGCAAAGAGGCGCAAGCTGCCTTTGAAGAATATTTGGCGGTCGAGACCGATCCGGTAAAAAAATCGAAAGCGCAAATCGACCTTGGTTATACATTGCAGGATTCAGACGAATTTGAATCGGCAATAGGGGCATTTCAGAAAGTTTTGGAAACCGACCCGAATAATGTCGAGGCTTTAGCCGGTGCCGGTTTGAATATGGTGAATGTCGGCTATTTGGTTCTCGACAGCGATCCGGCGAAAGCGAAGGCGCAGCTTCAGGAAGCGGCTAATTATCTTCAGAGATTTGTTGATGTTGCCCCGGCGGATCACAAATTACTGGCATCAGTTAAAGACTCGATCGCGGATCTTAAAAACACGCAAAATGTCGCTCCGCAAAAAATCAAAACAACCACAACAACCAAGAAGAAAAATTAAAAAGTTTTTTCTGCTGGTTATAAAAAAAGGAGACGTTTGAAAATTTTCAAACGTCTCCTTTTTAATTTACGCCTTTTAAAACCAACACTTTATCGAAAAGATTTCTTGACACTAATTGGTTAAACGTATATTATGTAAATTCAACGATGTTTATCATCGTTGAATTTGTCTCTCAGACAAAAGATTCAATCGCAAAACTTCTCGTAACTCCTCTAAACTGGAACAAAAAAAAGGGTAAATTCCGAAAGCACAATGTCAGCAAAACTTGGGGAAATTCTTGTCCGCGAACACCTGATCACTTCGCAACAACTGCGTGAGGCGTTGGAATACCAGCGCACAAATGGCGGTCGTTTAGGTTCCAATTTGATCAAATTAGGAATCATTTCAGATGATGTGATCACGGCTGTTTTGTCGCGTCAATATGGTGTTCCGTCAATTAATCTGGAACTTTTTCAAATTGAAGACGAAACCATTAAATTGATTTCTCACGAAGTCGCCCTTAAATATACGGTTTTGCCGATTTCCAAAGTCGGCGCCACTTTGACGCTGGCGATGGCTGATCCGACCAACGTTTTTGCAATGGACGATATTAAGTTTATGACCGGACTTAATGTCGAACCCGTGATCGCGTCGGAAGCTTCGCTGCAAATCTCGATCACCAAATATTACAGTTCATCGAAAGCCATCGAAGTTGTCATGACGGGACAGGACGACTTCGGAAAAATTGCCGCGAAACTTGCCCGCAGCGGAAATAGTAACGGCAATGGCAACGGGCACGGCAGCGGCAACGGCAATGGCAACGGCGCAAAACCCGGCGGAGAAAGACTTTCGGAATCGGATTTAAACGTCTCACTCGATAAGTTTAAGTTTGAAGGAGCCGAAACAAGCGAACAATTTGAACTCGTCGAAGATAACGAGGAAATTGATCTTGCCGAACTTGCACAAGCCAGCGAAGACGCGCCGGTCGTGCGTCTCGTTAATGTTTTGCTGGTTGATTCATTGCGGCGCGGCGCTTCGGATATTCACGTTGAGCCGTATGAAAAAGATTTTCGAATTCGGTTTCGGATCGACGGCGTTTTATACGACGTGATGCATCCGCCAATGAAGATGCGCGACGCGCTGATCTCGCGTTTGAAGATTATGTCGAAGCTCGACATTTCCGAAAAACGTCTGCCGCAGGACGGACGCATCAAGATCAAAGTAAAAATTGACAATCGTTCGCGCGAACTCGATTTTCGTGTTTCGACCTTGCCGACATTGTTTGGTGAAAAAGTTGTGCTTCGTCTGCTTGATAAGGACAAACTGATGCTCGATATGACCAAACTCGGTTTTGAAGAAAAGAGTTTGAGTATTTTCAAGCGCAATATCGCCAAACCTTACGGAATGGTCCTGGTCACGGGACCGACCGGTTCGGGTAAAACGAATACGCTTTATTCAGCATTGCAGGCTTTGAATACGCCCGAAACCAACATTATGACAGCGGAAGATCCGGTTGAATTTAATTTGCCGGGCATCAACCAGGTTCAGATGAAAGAGCAGATCGGTTTGAATTTCGCCGCCGCGCTTCGTTCATTTTTAAGACAGGATCCGAACATCGTGCTCGTCGGCGAAATTCGTGACTTTGAAACGGCGGAAATCGCGATCAAAGCCGCACTGACCGGTCACTTGGTTTTATCAACTCTGCACACGAACGATGCGCCTTCGACAATTTCGCGAATGGTCAATATGGGAATCGAACCGTTTTTGGTCGCAACTTCGGTCAATATCATTCAGGCGCAAAGACTGATCCGAAGAATTTGCAAAGACTGCAAGGAAGAAGTTCACGTTCCGCACGAAGGTTTGATCGAAATCGGATTTTCGGCAGAGGAAGCTCCGAATATCAAATCTTACAAAGGAAAGGGTTGTCAGACGTGTAACGGAACGGGTTACAAAGGACGCGTCGGGCTTTATGAAGTCATGGAAATTACGGACGAACTGCGCGAACTCATCATTATCGGCGCAAGTGCTATTGAATTGAGAAAGAAAGCGATCGAGCTTGGAATGATAACTTTGCGGCATTCAGGTCTTTATAAATTGCGCGAAGGAATGACAACGATTGAAGAAGTGGTCAAGGAAACGGTTTTGTAAAAATTGGAGGAAGTATGATTAGGGCAATTGCATTATCTTTAGCTTTATTAATTGGAATTGGAGTGATAGTTCCGCTCGCAACGGACTACACCGAAGCAAGTCAGAAACGACACCGCAAATACGCGAAAAAGAAAAAGAAAGTCAAGAAATATTCAAAAAAATGGTGGCGTTTGTATCGTGCCAGAGTGAATCGCAAAAATGCTTTACAGGCTCGTAAGCGGAATTTGCGTTTACGCCGAATCAGATTGGCAAGACAAAACAGTGACGACACGCCGGTCAAAAATTCGAAACAAGCCGTCCAAAAAATTGTTAAGGAAGATAACTCTCCGGCACTTTTACCGACGGGCGAAACTGCGCCGAAGACCTGGAAGAAAAGTCAGTCAACCCAAGCCGAACTGCAATTTCGGGTTGATGACGAAAGCGGTTCACAGCTTGGCTCGGCATCGATTTCGGTCGTCGGTCCTTCGATGGGCGATGACACCAACGGAAAAGTCAAAACTGTCGGCGGCGTTCCGACGACAAGTCTGCGCCGAAACGTGATCGACCGGATGATCAAGGAAAACGGTTGGGTCGTCAATGATTATCAAAAAGAAATCGGCGGCAAAAAAGTTTACGTCGTCATCGCGCAGTCGGAAGGCACCGGCGGACGGGTTCAATCGAGAGTTTTCTACTTTGCCGAAGCCGACGGACGGATCTACAGCGTTTCGACCAATTCCTCGAACGATTCATCTGAACGAATCGCCGAAGAATCCGAAAAAGTTATTAATTCGCTGGTTCGCAACCGCAAAAACACTCAACAGGCAGAACTGAAATAAAAGTCTTGAGTTTTAAGTCTTGAGTCGGCAGTCAAACTGAAATTTTCGGATTGGCTTCAGGCTCAAGATTCAAGATTCACGACTCACGACTAAAATTATGAGTTTTGATCAACAACATCCCGAATTACAAATTACGCTTCCCGAACTTCTGCGGAAAATGACGGATAAAGGCGGCTCGGACTTGCATTTGACGACAAATTCGCCGCCGCAAGTTCGCGTTCACGGACATCTCAGCCCGCTTGAAGGCTATCGTCCGCTCTCTGCGGCTGAGACCAAACAACTTGCTTATTCGGTTTTGACCGACGCGCAGAAACATCGTTTTGAAGAAAATCTCGAACTCGATTTTTCGTTCGGTTTGAAAGGAATGTCGCGGTTTCGTGCCAATCTTTTTAATCAGAAAGGCGCGGTCGGCGCGGTTTTTCGGGCAATTCCGTACGAGATCAAATCTTTTGAAGCGTTAGGACTTCCGGCGGTCATTTCGGATCTCTGTAAAAAGCCGCGCGGGTTAGTTCTCGTCACCGGTCCGACCGGTTCGGGTAAATCAACGACGCTTGCCGCGATGGTTGATAAAATCAATATTGAACGCCACGATCATATTTTGACGATCGAAGATCCGATCGAATTTCTTCATAATCACAAAAACTGTATCGTTAATCAGCGCGAGGTCAATTCTGACACGCACGGCTTTGGCGCGGCGCTGCGAACCGCTCTGCGGCAAGATCCGGACGTTGTGCTGGTCGGCGAAATGCGTGACCTTGAAACCATCGAAATGGCTCTGCGGATTGCTGAAACGGGTCACTTAACATTTGCCACGCTTCACACAAATTCCGCTTATTCAACGATTAACCGGATCATTGACGTTTTTCCTGCCGGACAGCAATCGCAGGTTCGAACCCAACTTTCGTTGGTGCTCGAAGGCATTATGTGTCAATCGCTCGTGCCGAAAGCCTCCGGTGACGGACGCTCAATGGCGCTCGAGATCCTGATTCCGAACGCCGCTATCCGCAATTTGATTCGCGAAGACAAAATCCATCAAATTTATTCGATGATGCAGACCGGACAGGATAAATTCGGTATGCAGACTTTTAATCAGGCACTTGCCACGCTCTTTCACCCACGCTTGATCACGCTCGAAACGGCAATGGCGCGCAGTTCAAATGCCGACGAATTGAAAGAACTGATCGAACGCGGTTCGGGTCTTAATCAAGCATATAATAACGGACACGGACAAAAGCCGAATATGCAGCAGGGCAGCCCGTATATGCAAGGTCGTTCGATCGGACAACGCCCGCCGGTTCGCTAAAAATTATTTAATTTCAAACTACAGATTAAAACTTTCAAACAGATCTCAAGTCTGAAACCCAGAGATCCAACAGGAGCTAAAAGAGAAAAATGCCAACATTTGTATTTAAAGGTCGCAATCGCTTAAACGAGATGGTTTCCGGTGAACGAGAAGCTTCGAGCCAGGATGAACTTCGCGGACTATTGCGCCGCGAGCAAATCGTGATGACGCAAGCCTCAGAAAAAGGACGCGAGATCTCCATTCCGAAACTTGGTCGCAATAAAAAAGTAAAAGCCAAAGAATTAGCTATTTTCACGCGCCAGTTTTCAGTCATGATTGATGCCGGCTTGCCGCTTGTGCAATGTTTGGATATTTTGGCGGAACAACAGCTAAATGCTTTTTTCAAAGACGTTTTGCGGCAGGTTCGCCAAAATGTTGAAGAAGGCGCAACGCTTCACTCCGCGATGGAAAAACATCCGAAGGTTTTTGACGGACTTTATTCGCATATGGTCGAAGCCGGCGAAACGGGCGGTGTCTTGGATTTGATCCTTCAGCGCCTTGCGACCTTGATCGAAAAAGTCGTTAAACTCAAACGCAGCATTGTTTCGGCTTCGATCTATCCGGCGGCAGTCATATTTGTTGCCATCGCTGCCGTCGCGATCATTATGATCGTCGTAATTCCGCAATTTGAGCAAATCTTTCTCGGATTGCTCGGTCCGGGCGAAGCCTTACCGCTTCCGACGCGGATCGTGATGGCGATCAGCGGTTTTCTCGCGGGTTGGGGCGGACTCGGGCTGCTTGTTGCGATAATCGGCGGTTCGGTCGGCATCGGTGCCTACTACAAAACGCCGAAAGGTCGTTGGCAGCTTGATAGTTTGATGTTGAAGCTCCCGATTTTCGGAAGTATCTTGCGCAAAATTGGCGTTGCCCGTTTTGCACGAATTTTATCAACATTGCTTTCTTCGGGCGTGCCGATTCTGCAATCGCTCGATATTACGGCAAAAACCGCCGGAAACGTCATTATTGAAGACGCGATTTTGAAAGTTCGTGCCGGTGTCGAACGCGGTGAGAACTTTGTCGAACCGTTAAAAGCGACCGATGTTTTTCCGCATATGGTCGGACAAATGATCGGCGTTGGTGAACAAACCGGTGCGCTTGATGCGATGCTCGGCAAAATCGCTGACTTCTACGAAGACGAAGTTGACAACGCAATTGCCGATCTTCTGGCGATGATCGAACCCGCTTTGATCGCCTTTTTGGGCGTGACCATCGGTTCAATCGTAATCTCGATGTACCTGCCGCTGTTCACCCTGATCGGTAAACTCGCGGGCGGCGCGAAATAATTCGCGTTAAAGCAATTAACTGTTAAATAAAAAGGGCTGCTTGAATTCAAGCAGCCCTTTTTATTTTTACTTTATTTGGGTGACCCATCCGAGTTTCCGAAAAACCTGAATGGTCAGCCAGTTCATATCGAATTGATACCAGCGCAACCCGTGCCGCGCTGAGGTCGGCTGCGCGTGATGATTATTGTGCCAGCCTTCGCCAAAGGTCAAAATCGCCACGAGCGCGTTATTGGTTGAATCGTCCTTCGTTTCAAAACTGCGTGAACCCCACTTGTGCGTCGCCGAATTGACGAGCCACGTCGAATGCCAGCCGAAGACAACGCGCGCGAAAACGCCCCACAAAACCATTCCCCAACCGCCGATCGCGAATAAAATCACTCCTGAAACGAGCAGCGGAACATAATAAAATTTCGCGAGCAAAACCTGAAATTTGTCTTTCAGCAGATCGGGAACATATTTTTTGAAAGTTGCTTCGTCGTGATCCTGCGCCGTTCCTTTGATGATCCAGATCATATGCGCCCACCAAAATCCGGGACGCGTCGAATGCGGATCTTTGTCGGTTTCGGTAAATTGATGATGAAGACGGTGTGTCGTGACCCATTTGTAAGGTTCGCTCTGAACCGCCATCGTGCCGAAAACGGTCAGCGTGTATTCGAGCCATTTCGCGGCTTTAAAACTGCGGTGCGTGAGCAGACGATGATAGCCCAAACCGACGCCGAGACTGCCGACAATCCAATTGCCGATCAGCATCACCGCCAGGTTTTGCCAGCTAAACATAAAAAACGCGGGAATCAATAAGAGATGAAAAGTAACGATAATGGTTAGATCGCGCCAGTTTATGCGCGCTTTCGATTGTTCTAATTCAATGACATTTTGCATTTATGATTTTTACAACTAATTAAAATAAGACAGCTTAAGAGTAACAGTTTATGAAGCCGTCTATCGTAATAGTTATGTAAAACCACAAATTCAAACAGCAGTTTCGATAAAATTGTTAAGGCGTCAGCACCGCCGGAACCGGTTTATCGCTTGCCAGCCCGAATTGAAAAACAAAAGATTGAGAATTTGATGTCTGCAAAACATACCAAACGCCGTTGCGGAAAACGGCGATGTCCGTTTTGCCGTCGCCGTCATAATCCGCCGCCACCGGAAGATCGCTGGCAAGCCCGAATTGCGTGACCGAATAATTTTGAAAATTTGTCAAAATATGCCATTCGCCGCCGCGATAAACGGCGAGATCGGCTTTGCCGTCGCCGTCATAATCGGCGGGCAGAGGTTTATCGGTTGCCAAACCGAATTGGAGCGCTGCAAACCCGAGTGTCGAGCGTTGCAGATACCACGTTCCGTTGCGGTAAACCGCAAAATCCGCTTTGCCGTCCGCGTCGTAATCAGCGGCGACAGGTTTATCGCCGGCGAGTCCGAATTGGAAAACGCTCGTCTGATTATTTGCCAAATTAAAACTGTACCAAACGCCGTCACGGAAAACGGCGAGCTCGGCGCAGCCGTCACCGTCGAAATCCGCCGGCGTCGGAATATCGTTTGCCAAGCCGAATTGCACGGCAAAAAACTGCGCATTCGAACTTTGCAGAACATACCAAACGCCGTCGCGATAAACGGCGATGTCCGTTTTGCCGTCGCCGTCATAATCGGCGGGCGCGAGCCGATCGGTCTCCAAACCGAATTGGGCGACCGCGAAACCGTTCGTGCTTTGCTGCAGATACCAAGTTCCGCTTCGATAAACCGAAATGTCGCTTCTGCCGTCGCCGTCAAAATCAAATTTGGCGGCGGAAATTCCGGCTTGATTAATGTTTAAAGTTCGTGCGCCGATCGTCACATTTGTGCTTCGGGAAGTTCGCGCCGGATTCGGCAGAACATTGAAGGTCGCCGCGCCGTTGCCGGTTTGCTGTAAGGACGTGACGACCACCCAATTAACATTTGAAACCGCCTGCCAATTGCAGCCCGCGCCCGCCGCAACGGCGACATTTCCGTTTCCGCCCGCCGCCGAAAAATTGAGATTCGATTGCGCCAACAAGGTCGGACAGCCCGAACCTTGCTGAACCTGAAAAGTGCGCGGATTAAAACCGTCCGTCACCGTTATCAAACCCGTGCGCGCCGCGCCCGCATTGGCGGCAACCGTAAAATTGACCGTCGAAGTATCGGTTCCGCTTGGCGGCGAATCGATCGTGATAAAAGAGCTCGTCGTTGAAACCGCCCACCCGCAGCCGGTCGGAATATTGATCTGAAAACTTCCGCTTCCGCCGCTCAACGGAAAAGCCTGGGCAGATGGCGAAACACTCATCGTACAGGCGCTGACCGAGCTTTGAATGTCAAGATTCCAACCGCCCGCGATCGTTCCGGCGTTGTTGCCGTTATCATCAACGACATAACGCGACCACGCGCCGTTCGGATTGATCCCGTAAAATGCGCCAAGTGTTGAGCCGGAAAGATTTCCCTGCGGTGCCGGGGCGGGAAAAGTGTCGGTG
>JBBQOA010000140.1:0-9236 GCA_038330465.1 Pyrinomonadales bacterium | reverse complement strand
GATAAAATCGACGATCTTTTCCGGGTCTTCGTCGCTGAGCGCCATTCTTTTCGCGCCGATGACGGCTTCGGAGATATCTTCGACGCGTGTTTTATAACGATTGTCGCGGATAATTAAATCTTCGATCACGCGGCGTTCGAGCTTTTCGCGCGAAGCATCTTCTTCAAGGTCGGCGGCGACGGCGTATTCGATCGGCGCGGAATGATTTTTGATGCGAACGTGGAGCGCGTCGGTCATTTTTTGCGCCTCTTCGCGAATTTCTTTGAGTTGCAAAAGCGAATTCGGAAAACCGAGATGACCGCGCAAGGTTATTTCGATGATCGGTTTGGACATTTCGTCGCCGCTGCCCGCCGAATAATCATTTGCGGTGCGCGCTTCGCCGCTGACTTTTGCCAAAACGCCGTCGGTGATTTCCTTTGATTCTGCGTAACCCGAAACATCGAAACCGATCCGCTGAAACGGGCGTTGGCGATAATCGCGAATATGTTGGGCGTTGACCTGATTATTTTCGTCCACTTCGACGAGCCACGCGCCGCGCGTTTCGCGGAAATCGTCGATGCTCGTAATTTCCAGCGAACCCGGATTGAACGCCCAATTATCGATCTCGTAAGATTTATGCGTATGCCCGAGCGCGACGTAATCGGTCACACTTTTTAATTCTTTTAAGTTCGCCAAACTGAGCGCCGGAATCGGATGCGTTTGATGACCTTCGACGTCGGTGTGGAGCAGCAGAATGTGAAACGCGCCTTCGCGCCTGTGTTCCTTCATCGCTTCGGTGAGCATCGGAATCGCCCAATTCGCCGACGCGCCGTACCAATTCGAACCGAAAATACGCGCCTTGCCGATATCGATAAAGCCGCCGCGAATATAATTTTCCTGCTCGTAATCCCATTCGTTATAAATGATCTTGCCTTCGATATTAGCGGGCTGCAAAAGATGTATGAGCCGCCAGCTTTCGAGTGAACGAAGCCACGAGTATTCGCTGTCGTTATGTTTCTGATCGTGATTTCCCTCAATCGTGACGACCGGAATGCCGGCGTCCTTTAACAAACTAAGTCCCGCAAAAGCGTGATTCATCGTTTCGGGCGGAACATTGCGTTTATGAAAAAAATCGCCGCCCATAATGACGAAATCAACCTGCGCGTCGATCGCGTATTTTTTCAAAACATCGATCCACGCATCGAAAAAATCACGCGGCGATTCGTTGAGCTGATAACGCGTGCAGCCGAGATGCACGTCCGAGATATGGAGGAATTTCATAAAATTATTATAGCAAAAATTATTAGCCGCGGATGAACGCGGATGGCGCGGATCAGAATTTAATTTGATTCAATCCGCGTTCATCCGCGGCTAATTTCCTTTTTTACTTTTTTGGCGTTAATTTAAAGGCAAACTTTATGAATCTCGAAAACTTAAAAGCGGAAGCGGCAAAACGTGCCGTTGAATTTGTGAAAAGCGGAATGCGCGTCGGACTCGGCACGGGTTCGACCGCGCGTTATGCCATTTTGGAAATCGCGCGAAAGATCAAGACGGGCGAACTTTCCGGCATCACGGGCGTTGCGACAAGCGTTGAAAGCGAGATTTTAGCACGCGAAAACGGCATCGCAATTGAAGATCTCAGCGTGCAAACGCTCGACGTGGCGATCGACGGCGCTGACGAGATCGCGCCCAATCTCGATTTGATCAAAGGCGCGGGCGCGGCGCTTTTGCGCGAAAAACTCGTCGAATTAAAGGCAAAGGAATTTATCGTCGTCGCCGACCAGACAAAAATGGTCAGCCGTTTGGGCGAAAAGGTTTCGCTCCCGGTCGAGATCGTCCGGTTCGGTTTCGAATCGACAATTCAAAGGCTCGAAAAATTCGGCGAACCGGTTCTGCGGCTTAAACGAGGCGAACCCATCATCACCGACAACGAAAATTACATCGCCGATCTGCGTTTTTCGACCACTGACGCGCCAAAACTCGCGCGGGAATTGAAACAGCTCGCAGGCGTCGTCGAAACCGGCTTTTTTATCGGAATGGCGACGCGCGCCGTCGTCGCGTTTGACGGCGAAGTCAGAGAATTCAGCCGCTGAATTTTCCTTTTCCTGAATTTTCAGTTTGCGGATTTGGAAGAATTTTTGCCCGCTAAACACGCGAAATACGCTAAAAAAGAAAACAGAAAATGAAATTCTAAGTTTTCGTTTATTTCACGCAATTTTCGGGAAATAAACGAAAATTGTTCAAACAAGCAACTTAGGTTAAATTAGTTTTATGAACAAAGTCATTTTAATCACCGGCGCGTCGAGCGGGATCGGCAGGGAAACCGCGAAACTTTTTCAAACCAAAAGCTGGCGCGTCGCGGCAACGATGCGGGCGCCCGAAAAAGCCGAAGAGCTGCAGCGGATTGCCGATATCGAATGTTTTCGGTTGGATGTGACGGACGTTGATTCGATCAAACAGGCGATCAAGGATGTGCTCGAAAAATTCGGACGCATCGACGCGGTCGTCAACAATGCGGGTTACGGACTCGTCGGCGCCTTTGAAGCGGCGACGCCAGAGCAGATCGAACGTCAATTTCAGACCAATGTTTTCGGTTTGATGAACGTCTGTCGCGAAATCCTGCCATATTTTCGCGAACAGAAAAAAGGCATCATCGTCAACGTCGCATCGGTCGGCGGTCGAATGACGTTTCCGCTCTACAGTCTTTATAATTCGACCAAATGGGCGGTCGAAGGTTTCAGCGAATCTCTGCAATACGAAGTCGAACAATTCAACATCCGCATCAAGATCATCGAACCGGGACCGATCAAAACCGATTTTTACGACCGTTCGCAGGATTTGACGCGCAAAGAAGGCTTAACGGCTTACGATTATTTTATTGACAAGGCGCTGCCGAATATGAAGAAATCGGGCGAAACCGCGCCGGACGGCAGTGTCGTCGCCGAAAAGATCTGGGAAGCCGTCACCGACGATTCAAAAAAACTGCGTTACGGCGTCAACACCAAAGGAATTCTCGCGGCGCGAAAACTTTTACCCGATTGGGCGTTTTTCAGAGTGATAAAAGGCGCGATTTTGAAATAAGAAGATGAGCAATAAAAACAAAATACTCCGGAATTTAATTAACGCCAAGCCGCAAAGTTGCCCAGACGCAAAAGTTTTTTGATCAGAAATCTTTTGTTGAATTTCTAAAAACACTTCAAAGTTCAAACGAGTGTGGCTAAACTTTGCGCCTTTTCGCTGGGTTTATCTTTAATATCTTGGAGTCGTTGCATCAAAATTTCGGTTAAATTTCTCAATTCTTTATTTTGGTAAGTTGTCTAATTATTTAGGCGGCATAAAACCGTCAAACAATCCGCCGAAAAAATCTTCCGAATCGGTGATTTTTTTTGATGCCCGAACATTGTTTCGATAACAATAAGTCATTTCAAAATAGCCAAATCTTTTAAAAGGTGCGAAGATGATTGACGAGCGTTGATATAATCTTTCTCTAATTTCAAAATGCCCCGAAGGATCGACAGAGACTTGAAAAAAAAATTGTCTGTTCCCTAGTTGGTTGAGCAATTAAATGAAAAATTTACATTATTTTTGAAACAATTGTGGGGCAAATTACACGAATATTAATTCGACTGCTTACTATATGTTTGCAAGCGCACACAGTGTGATATAATCGGCTCCACAAGAAATCGCGTTTGAGCATTTAGTTTCGGAAATCCAAACCCGCTTCTAAAGTCTTCTTCGGTTCTTGTTCCAAACTGTTATCACATAACAATTTAGTTCCGATTAGTTCCGAAAGTACGCGATTTAAGCGGGAGAGTTGTGCAATCGATCAGCCGAAAATGTGCCGATCTGTTCACAAGTCAAAACCCGAATTATGTCGGCGGTGTCCGAAGCAAATGAGATAAAGGTCGCCCGAAAGACCGCAAGGAAAATTTTATGAAAATTCTGCTATACAATCCCGATAACGGCATTACGCGCAATTTTATGCCGCATCTTTGGATGTTTCTGCTTCAGGCACTGACGCCGAAAGAACACGAGGTTATTTTGATCGACGGCAACGCCAAGTCGATGACGCGCCCGGAACTCGTTCAATTCTGCAAAGATGAAAACATCGGACTGGTCGGGATCGGTTCGATGACGCGAATGGTCGCCCGCGCCTATCTGGTCGCCGATTCTTTGCGCGAAGCGGGATTTAAGGTCGTGATGGGCGGACCGCACGTGACGGAATGTCCCGACGAAGCGCTCGGCAAAGACGGCGGACCGCGCCACGCCGACGCGGTCGCGCTCGGTGAAGCCGACGAAACCTGGCATTTGATCGTTGAAGACGCTGCCAACGGAACGCTCAAAGAAGTCTATCAGCCCGAAGTCGATCCGAAAGGCAACGACAAAAAACCGAATTTGCAACCGTATCCGCATATTCCTTGGGAAACTTTGGATCTCGAACAATTCAGCCTCGTGCCGAAATTTATGCGCGGAATGCTTTCGAAAATGGGCGCCGGTTGGGGAAAATTCTTTGTCGTGCCGATCGAAACGGGACGCGGCTGTCCGTATGGCTGCGAATTCTGCACCGTCACCGGATTTTTTGGCGATTCGATTCGTTTTCGCTCGAACGAAAGCGTCATCGAAGAACTTTTGCGGCTCAAGAAACGCTCCCGAGAAGAAAAAGGACAGGTCGCGGTTTTCTTTATTGACGACAATCTCGCGATCAATAAAAAACGTCTGAAAGGTTTGCTGCGCGATATTATCGCGGCGGACGCGCAATTGCCGTGGGTCGCGCAGATCAGCGCGAATCTGCTCGCGGACGAAGAATTGGTCGATCTGATCGCCGATGCCGGCGGCAAATGGATCTTTATCGGAATGGAATCGATCGATCCGGCAAATATGGCGGATGTCAACAAAACCTTTTCGAAACCCGCCAATTATAAGGATGTGCTCGACGGTCTCGCGCGGCGCAATATTTTTGCGATCACCTCGTTTATTTTCGGAATGGACAACGACACGGTCGGCGTCGCCAAAAGAACCGTTGACGAAATTGAAAGCTGGGCGCCCGGACTGCCGGTTTTCGGACAACTGACGCCGTTTCCGTCAACGCCGCTCTACGATCGTCTGGAAAAAGCCGGACGCCTTCATCGCCCGAAACACTGGCTCGAATTCGCGCCGTTCGTGATGGCGCATAATCCTTTGAAGATGACGATCGACGATGCCAAAGACGAAACCTTTAATGCCTGGGCGCGCTCTTACAGTCCCGAACGAAATTGGGAAGCGATCGATTCGATCAAGGATACGCCGATCGATGTGCGGATCAGTCACCTGGTCGCGCGGCTTTTCTTTCGCGGAATTTATTTCCCGCAGATGAGCAAATGGGCATGGGTGAAATTGCTTTTGGATAACCGCAAACCGATTTTCAGTTTAACGAAAGAAGGTGTGAAAACGTGGCGCAACGCGCGGCGTAAGCGAAAGGTTTCGTCAGAATCGGAAGTCTTGCCGACAACTTAACTCAACTTAAAGTTTTAAAGAATTATTGCCCGCAAAATACTCGAAACACACGAAAGAAAAAGATTTTTTTAGTGTGTTTCGAGCATTTCGCGGGCAAATTTCAAAAAGTTTTCAGCGATTGGTTTTCGTCCGTCTCCCGAATTCATTTAAAAGCAGACGAAGTTTTTGAACCGTCGCCGCGTGCGCCGCGCCGTTAGAGGCAAGAATGCCATTGTGATTTTGGACGTCGTGCAGATCATAATATAGCGGCGCGCCGAAAATATCGGTCATCGTGCCGCCGGCTTCTTCGAGAATGATTTGCGGGGCGCAGCTGTCCCAATATTTTGTGCGCGGCGAGAGATGAATATAGAGATCGGCGGTTTGCCGCGCGATCAGACCGATCTTTAAGCCGACCGAGCCGCGATGAATGATGTTTTTAATTTTCAAATCCTCGGAAATACGCGCCATTTTCGGGCTCAGATGATTGCGCGATACGGCGAGCGTCAGCGCGCTAAAATTGGTTTTCGCGGAAACCTCTAAAGGCTGCGGCGGCTCATTATTTTCTACCAAAAACGCGCCCGCGCCGCGCGTTGCGTAAAATAATTCGTCGTGAAACGGCAGGAAAACGACGCCGAGAACCGCTTCGCCCTTTTCCGTTAAACCGATCTGGACGCCGAAATCACCGTCTTTATTGATAAATCCTTGCGTTCCGTCGATCGGATCGATCATCCAGACGCGGTCGGCGGAAAGACGAGTTTTCAGATCGTCGGCTTCTTCTTCCGAAAGGATCGCGTCATCCGGGAAAATTTCGGCTAAACCTTCGACAATCATCCGGCTCGCCGTGCGGTCGGCGATCGTCACGGGTTCAGAGAGATTATCGACGCCGAGTTTTTGTTCGGCGATGATTTCGAGCGCGTAAAATTCGAGGATTCTTTCGCCGGCTGTCCGCGCCAGAGCAATCGCGGTTGCGAGTTCTTTTTTTAGCATTACTTTCAAGTGTAAAACAACTTAAATGAAAAACGGAAAATGGAAAACGGATAATATAAGAAATGCTTTTCCATTTTCCATTTTCCGTTTTCCATTTTACACTTAAGATATATGGCAGAAAGCTTGGCATTTTCAAAAACTTCGGACCGCCGGAAAATTTACGAAGAAATCGCGCCGCAGGTCGCCTCGCTCGTCGCGGGCGAAACCGATCTGGTCGCGAATCTGGCAAATATCACGGCAATTCTCAAGGAAGCGTTCGGCTTTTTCTGGGTTGGGTTTTATTTAAAAAAGGAAAATCAACTTGTTTTGAATGCGTTTCAGGGAACGCTCGCGTGCACGCGGATCGATTTTGGGCGCGGCGTCTGCGGACGCGCTTACACAACCAAAGAAATCGTCATCGTTCCGAATGTCGATGAATTTCCGGGTCATATCGCGTGTTCGTTCGAGTCGAAATCAGAGATCGTTTTGCCGATCTTCGACAAATCTGGCGAAGTTTTCGGCGTCTTGGACGTGGACAGCGACCGCCTCGACGATTTTTCCGAAACGGACGCCGAAGGTTTGCAGCAAATCGTCAAGATCATCGAGAATTTTATTTAACTTTGCCGATTGCAGGAAAACTGTTTTCCCGCCAAGACGCCAAGATGCAAAGACGCAAAGTAATCGAAAGTAAATGAATAAAACAGCGACGCCGGAAGGCACAAAAAAATACGCCGAAAAGTTTTCGGGCGCGGCAAACGGACATTTTCGCGCGGCGCAGGGCTTGGAGCTTTCGTCGATCGGGATCGGCACCTATCTCGGTAATTATGATGCGGCGACGGACGCGCAGTATGTTGAATCGATCGCGAAATTCGTCGAAGCGGGCGGCAACGTGATCGATACGGCGGCGAATTATCGGTTTCAGCGGAGCGAACGCAATATCGGCGAATCTTTGCGGAATTTAAGCGCGAAAGGTTTCGGGCGCGACGAACTTTTTATCGCGACGAAAGGCGGCTATCTGCCGTTTGACGGCGAACCGCCGCGCGATGTGGAAAGCTATTTCGAGGAAAATTTTGTCAAAAAAGGCATCGCGACGCGCGCCGATCTGGTCGCCGGAAGTCATTGTATGACGCCTGCATTTCTGCAGTCGCAGATTGATCAATCGCTCGCGAATATGAAGCTCGACGCGCTCGATCTGTTTTACATTCATAATCCCGAATCGCAGCTCGGCGCGGTCGATAAATATACTTTTGAAGCGCGGCTCGCGAAAGCCTTTGAAAAACTCGAAGAAAATCGGGCGGGCGGCAAGATCAAATTTTACGGCGCGGCAACCTGGAACGGTTTCCGCGTCGCGCCCGATAATCAAGGTTATCATTCGCTCGAACGAATGGTCGGGATCGCCAAACAGATCGGCGGCGAAACGCACGGCTTTAAGTTCATTCAACTACCGCTGAATCTGGCGATGCCCGAAGCCTGTCTTTTCAGAAATCAAGCCGTCAGCGGCAAGGTTTATACAACGCTTGACGCGGCGCAGCACTTGGGCGTTTCGGTGATGTGCAGTGCTTCGATCCTGCAGGGCAAACTCGCGCACAGCGTGCCTTTGCATATTCGCGAAATTTTGGGAAATCCTTTGACCGACGCGATGACGAGCATTCAATTCGTCCGTTCGACGCCGAATGTGACGACTGCGCTTGTCGGAATGAGCAGCGCGGCGCACGTTTTGGAGAATATGGAATTGGTCAAACTGGCGCCGGTCGCCGAAGAAAATTATCTGAAACTGTTTCAAACTGCCGAGGGAAAATGATGGAAAACGAACGAATTACTGATTACGCCGAATTTTGGGATTTTTACGTGCGGGAACATTCACAGCCGATGACGCGGCTTTTTCATTTTGTCGGGACGGCGCTTTCTCTGTTTTTGCTCGTCCGGTTCATCATCAACGGCACCTATCTATATCTTCCGCTTTGTCTGGTCGTCGGCTACGGCTTTGCATGGTTTTCGCATTTTTATATCGAAAAAAACAAACCGGCGACGTTTCAATATCCGCTCTGGTCGTTTATTTCCGATTACAAAATGATGTTTTATATGCTGACCGGCAAAATGAACTCGGAAGTCGAGCGCGTTTCCGATAAATAAAGAAAAGCGGAAAAATAGAACGCGGACGAACACAGATTAAGCGGATGTTCGCGGATAATGTTATAAAAAAATCCGCGCTAATCCGTTGAATCCGCGCCAATCTGCGTCCCATTTCTTTGCTTTAACCTACTTTTTCGAAATGTTCCGAGATCAGTTCGAGCGAGCGATTTTGACGATACGAAATATTAAAATGTCCGCCGTCGAATTCTTCCGTGATATGCGGAATATCAAAGCTTTTCAACCTTTCGCACAAAATTCTTGCGCCGAGATCCAGATAATATTCGTCGCTGGTTCCTGCATCAATGAAAAGCAGTTTCAGCGATTTCAGATTTTCGACCGAACTTTCGACAAGTCGGACAGGATCGTGCGCGAGCCATTTTGCCCAAATATCTTGACGGATTTCGCCCGTTTCTAAATCAAACGGCAAATCAAAATCCGCGCCGTTTGGCGAATAACAGACGCTCATTCCGATCGCATTGAGCGCGGCAAAATCATCTTTCCCTTTTTTCTCTTCCTCGTTCCAGAACTTTTCCAAAAAGCTTTTCGGATTGCCTTTGATAGCGCGAAAAGCCTTTGGAAAATCGGGCAATTGTGAAACTTCAAAATATGCGTCGCCGCTCGTCGAACACGCCAAACCGAACAAATCGGCGTGCCGCATCGCCATTATTAGCGAGCCGTAACCGCCC
>JBBQOA010000139.1:0-9244 GCA_038330465.1 Pyrinomonadales bacterium | reverse complement strand
GTTTATCTTGCGCTCGGAAGATTTCTCGTTTTTCTCGGCACCGTTCGGCACGGCGGGCGATATTCCGGCGCCGGGCGATTACGACGGCGACGGTAAATTCGATACGGCGGTTTTCCGACCTTCAAATTCGACGTGGTTTATCCAGCGCTCAACGGCGGGCACTGCAATTGTCAGTTTCGGCACGACCGGCGACCGACCTGTGCCGAACGCTTTTGTCCCTTAAACGAAAAGGTTGGAAAAATAATCTTCGAATCGCAATTTCGCGATTTTTATTTTCGGCTTGGTCCGCGTTGATTTTACTCGGCGCGGACCAAGCCGAGTAAAATCGCCGTCGGTTTCATAGATCAACTTGATTTATTCAATAATTTCTTCACTAAATTCACATACAACCCGACGGCTTCTGCGAGATCTTTTTTGAGGACGAATTCGTCCTTCGTATGCGCGACGAGGATCGAACCCGCGCCTAAAAGCAGCGGCGTGCCCCAATTCGGGAGATGCGGAATATCGGTCGTAAAGCGGACGACCTTTTGCCGAAAACCTTCGACTTCGAGCATTTTTACCGGCAAACTGCACGAACGAACTTCGATCTCACCGCGTCCGGCAACCGCTTTTTCGATGATTTTCAAAACAGGTTCGAGTTCCGTGACCATCCGAATATGCAAACCTGCTTCGGCAAACGGCGGAATCACGTTTGTTCCCAAACCGCCCGAAATCAGACCGATATTGAGCGTCGTTTCACCGAAAAATACGTCCGCCGGAAGTTCAACCCGGCGAATATCCTGCAAAATATCGAGCAATCTGAGAATCGCCGAATCGCCCATTTCGGGATACGCCGAATGCGCCGCTTTGCCTTTGGTTTTGATAAAAAGCCGCAAACTTCCCTTTGAGCCGATCGCGAGATCGAGATCGGTCGGTTCGCCGTTGATCAGATATTCGCATCGGGCGGCGAGCGGATGCGTGTTCGCAACTTTTGCGCCGGTCGAAGATTGTTCTTCATCGACCGTAAAAAGCAAACCGATGTCGTTAATTTTCTGTCGGCGCAATTCTTCCGCCGCGAAGATCTGCGAGGCGACGATGCCTTTGGCGTCGCACGCGCCGCGCCCGTAGATCTTTTCGTCCGTTTCCGAAGGCGCGATATGCGGCGGGACAACGTCCATATGCGTCGAAAGAAAAACGCGCGGGCTCTCGTTCAAATAGGCGATGACGTTATTTTGATTATTTGAGACCGCCTGCAATTCGACCGTCCAACCGAGAGCTTCAAGATAATCGCGCAGAAAAAAGCCGACCGCTTCCTCATCGCCCGAAACCGACGGAATATTCATTAAGTTTGTCGTTAGTTCAAAAAGATCCATAAATTTATATTAAACGATTGATCGTCGCGTCCAAATCTTCCGCTTCGCCAAGAATCGTCAGCACGTCGCCGATTTGCAAAACGGTCGCGCCCTTCGGTGTGATCAGATGTTCGTCGCGGCGGATCGCGACGACGACGCAGTTGCCCAGGCGCAAGGAAGCGATGTTTTTGCCCCGGCGCCGTTTGCCGATGACGATCTCGCGCATTCGTTCTTCGCCCATTCCTTTTGAGAGAAAATTAAACAGGCTCGGACGCAAAACGATATTTTCGAGAATCGTCGCGGTCGCCTGCGGCGGACTCATCACTTCGATTCCGGCTTGTTCGAATGCCGCCAGATTCGCGGTCGAATTGACACGCGCGACGAGGCGTTTTTCGGGCAGATCGGCGCGAATCGCCTGACAAACGAGAATATTTACTTTATCGCTCGAGGTTGCGACGATCACGCATTTGGCTTCCGTGACGCCCGCTTTTTTCTGCACTTCGCGGCTTGCGGCATCGTCGCAAAAGACGCTCGCGCCGCGCATTTCTTTGGCTTTGGCACAATTTTCCTCGTTCGTATCGATAAACGAAATGCTTTCGCCCGAACCGATCAATCTTTCGGCTAAGATCCGCGCGGTTTCGTCCGCGCCGACGATGATGATGTGTTTTGGCATAACTTTAAAAAATTTCGCCATTCGTCCCGCAAAAGTTCCCTGCGTCGCGACGGTCGCTAAAATAACGGCGAAAACGAGCGCGGCAAACGAATTGGCGCCCGCAACGCCGATGTCACGGAGTTCGAGCGCGAAAAACGTCGCGACCGAAGCGGCGACGATCCCGCGCGGACCCAAAAAGGAAATAAACCATTTTTCGTTCGTTTTAAGTTCCGAACCGGCGGTCGAAAGAAAAACCCGGATGGGGCGCACAAAAATCATCAGCACGACGACGAGCAGCAACCCGCGCCAACCGAGCGCGGTGATTTCGCCGAGCCGCAAACCGGCGGCAAGCAGCACGAACACGGCGGAAATCGCCAAGCTCGCGAGATCGCCCTTGAAATCTTCGACCTGTTCTTTGTGCGGAATATCGAGCGAACCGATCGCAATGCCCGAAATTGCCGCCGCCATGACGCCCGCTTCGTGCGCGAAAAGCTCGGCGATGGTATAGGAAGCGAGCGCCGCACCCAAAATTCCGATCCGCGTAAATTTTGAAGGCAGCAGCCGAAACCGGTCGCTCAAGAGCCAGACGACAAGCGCGACCAATATGCCGACGAGCGCGCCCGCGAAAAGCGTTTTGAGTCCGGTCGGAATCGCCGCGTTCAAACCGTACGGCGAGATGATCGCGGTAAAAACCAATGACGCTAAGATGACGCCGAGCGGATCGGCGATGATCGATTCGCTTTCGAGTGTCAATTTAACGCGCCGATTGACGCGGACGCGGTGGAGGATCGGCGTGATCACCGTCGGTCCGGTGACGGAAACGATCGCGCCGAACAAAAAGCTCAATTCCCACGTCCAGCCGAACAAAAAATGCGCGAGAATTCCGCCGAGCAGCATCGTGATCAGCAGACCGATTGTCACCAATCCCAAAACGGCGCGCGAGGCGTGGCGAATCTCGCGGATGTCGATCATCAAGCCGCCTTCGAAAACGACGATCGCGACCGAGGCTTTGATGACGACGCGCAGAATCTCGCCCAAAACGTTCGGCTGAATCAATCCGATGCCGGCTTCGCCGAACAGAAGTCCGGCAAAAAGCAGCGGTCCGGTTGACGGAATCCGCATTCTTTCGGCGAGAATCTGCGCCGCCGTGCCGATCAGAACGACGAGCACCAGCGTCGCGAGGATCGCCAGCACGGGATCGTGTTGTTTGAGATTGAGAATATAGCTTTCCAGCAAATCGAAAACTCCGTTCCGGTAAAATTGTTTCTTAGTTTAACATCAAAATAAATCAGGCTTCGGAGAGAATCTGTAAATTTCTGATGTTTTCGAAATGGCGGCGATTGTGAGTGACAAGCGGAATATCGAACAACAACGCGACCGATGCCACCCAAGCATCCGCCATATCGATCGGATGACCGTTTTTGTGAGCATCGCTTTTGATTTCCGCCCAAATTTTGCAAAGCTCGTCGTCGGGATAAATTACCAGATAATCTTTGAGAAATTCAACAAAATTACTTTTTCTTTTTTCGCCCCAACTATTTTTCAATGTCCAAAGTTTTAATTCGGCGAGGGACATAAAAGAAATGATCAGAAAATTTCCTTCAAGATAAGTTTCATACAATGCGGCGCGCGAATCTTTTTTATAGATATATGAAACAACATTCGTATCAATCAAAAGATTCATCGTCCCCGCTCCCGCGACAATTTTCGATCATCTTCCAACATCTGCAAAAACTCGTCAACTTCGGCTTGAATTTCTTCCTGAGTTTGCCTGCTGTTTTCAGAATGACGATACAAATCTTCCGTATTTTGCGCGGCTTTTATCCCCTGATCTTTGATCATTCGATCCAACTTCTGACGATATTTTTCCCGTATTTCGGGCGTAATACCGTAAATATTTTCTTCTGCAATCGTTTCTTCAACTATTGTTTCCGCCATTTTCTTAAACTCCTTAAAAATTGAAAGGTAATAACTTTCCTATTCAAAAAAGTCACCCGAACATTGTAAATCGCCCTCAAGATTACGAACAAAAAACTCAATGTTGCGACCATCTTCCAGCTTAAGGACTAACTTACCTTTATCGAAAAGCTCAAATACTTTATCAGAATCTATTTTACCAACAATATTTTTTAAGCCTTTCTCGCCTCCAACGATTTCTTGATAAACATATAATCGGTAATCAACTTTTCCTAAATTTTCATTGTCTTTAAATAACATCTCCGCTACCAAAATGTTGTTCAATTAGCTTCATATTTTTATTCTCTATGTAAAAAACTCGTCGTGTAATCTTTTAATCACTTCACCGATCACCGTTTCCTTGACGACAAACGTCATATTGACGCTCGACGCGCCGTGCGAGATGAGCGAGATGTTGAAATCCGAGATCGCCGTAAAAATCTGTCCGGCAACGCCCGCCGTGTCGCGCAAGCCTGAACCGACGACGCAGACGACCGCTTGCGCGGGTTCGATCTCGACGGTGCCGATGCGCTGCAAATCCTTGACGACGGCTTCGAGCGCGTCGGTGTTGTCAAGCGTTAAGGAAACGGAAACTTCCGAGGTCGTAACGACATCGATGACCGTGCGATGCCGCTCGAAGATCTGAAAGATCGCGCTCATAAAACCATACGCGCCGAGCATTCGCGCCGACGTGATGTGCAAAATCGTGATGCCTTTTTTGTAGGCGATCGATTTGACGAGCCGCGGCGTCGTCTGCGATGACGGCACGATCATCGTGCCTTTTTCCGCAGGTTGATGCGAATTGCAGACGCGCACCGGAATCTGCTGATCGACCGCCGGCTGGATCGTTTTCGGATGCAGAACCTTCGCGCCGAAATAAGCGAGCTCGGCGGCTTCTTCGTAAGATAGCGTTTTGAGCGTTCGCGCTTCGGGGCAAATGCGCGGGTCGCACGTCAGCACGCCGGTCACGTCCGTCCAAATTTGGATTTCCCGCGCCTTGAGCGCGGCGCCGACGATTGCCGCCGAATAATCCGAACCGCCGCGTCCCAAAGTTGTCGTTTCGCCGCCGCGGCTCGCCGCGATAAATCCGCCGATCACAGGAATTTCGCCGTTGTTTATTAACGATTGCAGCTCTAATTGAATGAGTTTTTCGGTTTCGTCCCAGACGGGCGCCGCCGCGCCGTATTCGTCGTCGGTGACGATCAGGCGGCGCGCGTCGGCGTGGCGCGTCGTTAAACCTTGCGCCTGACAGACGAACGCGAGCAGCCGCGACGAAAGCTGTTCGCCGTAGGAAACGATCGCGTCCTTGAGCATTTGCAGCGGCAGCGAGCGGCGCGAAACGCGCATCAACAGATCGCCGAGTTCTTTTTCGGCAAAATCGAGTTCGACCTGAAAAAGCCGTTGCTGCGCTTCATTCGTCAATTCGCGCGAAACCGTTTTGTGCCGCTCGAAATGCGCGTCGAGCGAGAGAATCGCATCTTCGACCGCGCCTTTTTTCGCAAGATCGAACGCGTTCAAAAGCGCGTCCGTCACGCGCGACATTGCCGACGTGACAACGACCGGCGAATTTTCACGCTCGCCCAAAACGATCGCGGCGACCCGCGCAAACGCTTCGGCGTCCTGCACGCTCGTGCCGCCGAATTTCATAACAGTTGGTTTAATATTTTCGTTCACAATCAATAAAAATTTTTAGCCGCGGATTAACGCGGAATACGAGGATTAAATCCCCAAAATTCATATCCGCGTGCATCTGCGTTGATCCGCGGCTAAAATTCTGTCTGAAATAAAAAAGCCAGCCGCTGAAAATGCACGACTGACTTGTTCTTGTAAACAAAATCTTTTGAAAACTGTCGCAGCACTCCAACGAAAATTCGTTGACAGTTTAACGGATTTAGCCGTTATAACCAACCCGTTCGCCTTTGAAGCCGCAAAACGGATTTCGGCGGTTTGTCCCTTTCACCCGGACGCGTCGGACGAGCCTTCAAAACTCTCCGCGCCGGTTACTGTTGAAAACCGCGCCTCTACTTTAATTTGTAAAATATCAGGTTTCAGATTCGGCTGAAACACACGAATTGTTAGGCTAAATGTTTGCCGGAAAACTGTCAAGTTTTGAATTCAGATAAAATCGACTTGATCTTTTGCTTATCAAAGCCGAACCAGGAATTTTCTTTATTTTGAATTATCAGTCCTGAAATGCCTTCTGATTTTAATGTCATTTCCAAAGCATCAAGACCGTCAATCTCAAGATAACTGTTTCGTAACCCTTCAGCACTGTTTGAAGTATAAAATGAAATGAACCTCAAACCGTTCATTTCAACCTGTGTAATCTTTATCTGATCGTCCGAATTTGTGACATATTTTTCGCCTTGCGGAATATTTTTAACCGTTTCGGCATCAACCGGACAAAAGAATTTTGTTGCCGTCATAATTTTGTAAAGAATTTCAAAATCCTTGGCACGCTGATACTCGGCGATGTCGTAAATCAGTTGGTCAATATCTCGTTTATCTTCGGCTTTTTTGAAAAAATTCTTAAACATACATTTTCACCGGCAAACCGCCGCACCCTTATTAAGCATTAATTGAATCCGATCGCTTCCGTTTGATTGATGCGTCCAACCGTTTGATAGCCGAAAAGCTCGATGTCGGGCGAAAGATACTCAGGTTTGGCGGGCTGCTCTTTGACGAGATCGGTGCTCAGATATTTTTTATTGTCGTCGGCGAAAATCGTCACGACGACCGCGTCTTTGCCGAGCTTTTCACGCGCCATCAAAGCCCCGAGAAAATTCGCGCCCGACGAAATGCCGACGCCAAGCCCGAGTTCGGCGGCGAGTTTTTGCGCCATCAGGATCGAATCGCCGTCCGACACGGTGACGACCTCGTCAAGCGCATCGAGCGCGCAGATCGCCGGAATAAATTCGTCGGAAATCCCTTGAATGCGGTGACTTCCGATCTTGCAGCCGGTCGTCAAGGTCGGCGATTCAGCAGGTTCGAGCGGGTGAAGTTTGATGTTCGCATCCTTTTCGCGCAGAAATCCGGCAACGCCCATGATCGTCCCGCCCGTGCCGACGCCGGCGACGAACGCATCGGGTTTCAAACCGATCGATTCGAGCTGCGCCCAGATTTCCGGCGCGGTTCCGAGATAATGCGCCTGCGGATTGGCGTCGTTGGAAAATTGATGCGAGAGGAAAACATTCTCATTATCATCCGCAAACCGGTCGCAAAGCGCGATGCTGCCGACGAATCCGCCCTCTTCGCGGCTCACCAGACAGACTTCCGCGCCGTAGCTTTTGATCAGCGAGATGCGCTCCTTGCTCATCCAATCGGGCATATAAATTTTCACCGGATTGCCGAAGGCGTGCCCGAGCGCGGCAAACGAAATGCCCGTGTTGCCGCTCGTCGCTTCGACGATGCAGTCGCCTTTTTTGATCTGTCCGGCGGCATACGCTTCTTTTAAAATATGCAGCGCCATTCGGTCTTTGATGCTCCCCGAAAGATTCAAATGTTCGGCTTTCGCAAAGATCGTCCGCCGTTCGCCGCGAAACTTGAAATGCACCGCGAGCAGCGGCGTGTTGCCGATCAGATTCTCGACATAGAGCGATTTTCCGGCGCTCGCAAAATGG
Source organism: Pyrinomonadales bacterium (assembly GCA_038330465.1). Lineage (GTDB taxonomy): Bacteria > Acidobacteriota > Blastocatellia > Pyrinomonadales > Pyrinomonadaceae > JAFDVJ01. The sequence goes on along the minus strand of JBBQOA010000139.1, from coordinate 1,685 downwards.
TTTTGATATTCGATCAGATTAGTGGAATTCATAGGTTTCGCGAGTATTCTACTCCAAAACGCAGGGTTTTCCACTAACTACGCAGATGAAAACGGTTAATCAATAAATTAACGGAAGAGTGGACATAAATCATTTTGTCCAATTAAAACGCTCCGTTAAGAGGCGGTCTGTGACCGCCAAACGCGTCGCAACTTGCGCGGAAAGCGGTCATAGACCGCTTCTCAACGATAGAGTTTATTTATTTAATTATGTCCATTCGTCAGTTAATTTAACCGCACAAAACCGCGCCGCCGTTGATGTTGAGGATTTCGCCCGTGATGTGGCGCGACCAATCCGAGAGCAGAAAGCAGATCGAAAGCGCAACGTCGTCGGTCGCCGCCATTCTTTGCAGCGGAATCGAATTGATGACGCTCGCCTTGTAAGTTTCGTCTTCAAAAACGGGTCTGACCATCGCCGTTTCGATCCAGCCGGGCGCGACCGCATTGACGCGAATGCGCGGGCAAAGTTCCGACGCGAGCGCCTTTGTAAAAGAAATCTGTCCGCCTTTCGATGCCGCGTAATTCGAGAAATTCGCTTCGCCGCGCTGTCCGGCGGTCGAGCTGACCAAAACGATCGCGCCCGAGGGCTGCTTTTTCATCGAAGGCACGCACGCTTTCGTCATCGCCCACGCCGCTTTGAGATTAGTGTTTAAGACCTTGTTCCACATTTCTTCCGACATTTCCTCGATCGGCGCACCTTCCCAGATTCCGGCGTTGAGAACGAGCAGATCGATCTTGCCGAATTTCTCGATCGCTTTGTGGGCGAGATTCTGCGCGTCCTGCCAGACCGAAACGTCGCCCTGGACGGCGATCGCGTCGGCGCCTTTTTCCTTGCACAAGGCAACGACATTGTTCGCTTTTTCTTCGGCGCTCAGATAATTGACGACGACATTTGCGCCCGCTTCCGCCAATCTCAAAGCGGTCGCCCGCCCGACGCCGCGCGACGCACCCGTGACGACGGCGGTTTTTCCTTCAAAAAGATTCGCGGGCAATTTGATTTCGACAGGTTTCTCGATCATAAGAGTTTTTTAGATGATTACTTATGATTTTTAACGCAAAGACGCCTGTGACGCAAAGGCGCAAAGTTATTTCAGCTAAAATCATTCCTGATTTTTGACATTTTGCGGCTTAGCGGCTCGGCGTTAAAATTCTTCACCTTTTCGTCCATCGACCAGACTTTTTGCCAGCAAAGGCGCGATCAGCGCGAGCGGGAAAAAGTAGATTCCGTATTCAAAAACAAATTTGAGATTTCCGAACGTCGAAAAAATCCAAAAGGCGGCGATCCCGACGCCGACGATCGAGAGCGGGATCACCAGATGTTTCGGATTTTTCAGGTTTCCGAGTCCGAAAATGGTCATAAAACTGCCGACCAGAAAGATCAGTAAAAAAGCCATCGGATTCCACAGAAAATTAAACGAAAAGATCATCAGCACGCTGAAAAACAAGTAAAACGCGCCCGGCAGAAAGAGAAAAGTGCGCTTGAGGATCTTGACGACGAGGTCGCCTTTTTCGCTGAGCTGCACCGCCGGTTCCGGTTTGCGGACGGCGGAATCCGGCGCAAAGGCAAGCGAATTTTCACCAAAGTTTTCCTGCGCGTCATCAAAAAAAGCGTTGACGGCGTTATTTATTCGTTGTTCGATCTTTATC
>JBBQOA010000138.1:0-9274 GCA_038330465.1 Pyrinomonadales bacterium | reverse complement strand
CAGGTGAAAAAACTGCCGGAATTGACATTGTGGCGCGTAAAGACCTCGATAAAGAACCGCTTTTGAGAGTTACGGACGTTCCGTGAACCATATCAGTGGCGACCGCGCGAAAGGGAATCGGCAGATTGTCAAAATTATTTTCTAGCGCGTAGGGCAAGGTCGCACGGTCGAGCAGTAAACCGATTTCATGCCCGGAATTAAACGCATTCGGCAATTTTAAATCGTTCGGTTTGCCTCGTAATGTGATCGGTGCGGGAATATTCCGGCGATCTTCTTTGCGGCGAAACGATAAATTGTCGAACGATGTCGAGATCTGAAGCAATTTGTTCCAATCGAGTGAACCGACAAATTCTTCAATTTCAGCCGGTGTTTTGCCCATCGCATACATTGCGCCAACCAATCCGCCCATACTTGCTCCGCCGATGTAATCGATCGGAATATGATTTGCTTCCAAAACCTTTAAGACGCCAATATGGGCAAAACCGCGCGCGCCGCCGCCGCTTAAAACCAAACCAATTTTCGGGCGTTTGATTTTTTGCTCAATTTGTCCGAAGACCAAAGTGTTAAAACATAATAATGATAAAGTTATAAAGGCAATAAATGTTCGTTTGATCATAATAATTCTCACCTGTTTCCGAAACTTTAAATCTGGTCTGGGAATAGCGTTAAATCTAATTCTGCATTTTATGAAATCCGAATGTAAAGACGAACAATTTTTTTGACTTCAAATCGTAACCATCATTTATTGTCCGAAAAAAATAAAAGACAAAAAAAACAAAATACTGTGGGCGTTGATGCTCAAAAAATCAAATTATCGAGCTTTCTCTAATTTTCAAACTGTTTACGCTCAGATTAGTACATTCGTTCTTTTAGTTGCACCCAAGGTCAAATTATCTATTGCAGGTTGTTGATAATGATGAACTGATTTCATTATTTAACCAAAATATTTTTAATAATACTTCACTAGCCACCTCGCTTAATGAATATTATACTGTTCATCAGCGAATATTTTTCGGTTTTCTTAATTTTCAAATTTGGAAAAATTTGGCGTCGAACATTCTGCCTCAATCAGTTTATAAATAGATGCGTGGGCTTGATATCAAAATTTGATAAAGTTTTCCAATTTGGAATCAATATCCGTATTAACCGCAAATATGCAATTTTAAGGAGAAATTTTATGAATAATCAAGAAGAACAAAATTTAAGTGAGCAAGATTTGTCGGAAGGTATTTTGGTCGATCTCGAACCGCTCGAAATGGTCGAAGATCCGCCGGTGCGACTTGCCGGTTACAACCAAATTCCTGATTTTGGCGACGATACGCAAGGCACGCTACAGGAACCCGATAAATAATATTCTGACCGATGGTAAAGACTCATCGGAAAGGATTTTGGTTGTTTAATCTAACACCGAATGTCGCATTTTCTTAGAATTTGACAAGCGAATTTAAGAAAGTAAAGCAACATTTGCTTTACTTTTTCATTTTGAAGTCCGAGATATCCAATTTATCGAAGTTCTCAACCAGCGCCTCGGCAAATTTGTCAACATCTGCTGCCTCAAGTTTGGGTGCTTGAAGTGCCGTTTCCAACTTCAAAATTTGTTCTATCGTATCAGCATTTTCCGATTGCATTTTTTTTATCGTCGGTTTCATCATGTCGAGTTTTGCCGAGCTTATTTTAACCACCTGAGTTTTATGGACATCATCCATTTTTTTCATGCTTCGTTTGATTTACGATAACGCATTTCGCGCCAATTCGACATCTTCCAATTTGCCTGTCTTTGCCATCTCGCGGATTGCTTTAGCAAAACCATCAAATTTTGCTGAAATGCCATCATAACCAAACAATGTGGACTTTTTTTCTTATTCGCCATATCCATCTTCTTACCATCTTGAGCGATGATATTTCCGACGTATAAAGGAATCACGACTATTATTGATAAAATTCCAAATCTTTGTTTTTTCATAAATACCTCAGATCCGTATATTGAGGATCGAATAAAAAACAATTCAAACTTGTTTTATCACGCGTTGCAGACGCTTTTAAACTTCAATTGCCGTGTCCAGTATCGCGGAATTAATTCCAACAACGGAAAAAATTTTTGATAGAGAATTAGGACAGGGCAAAATGCTCGGTTTGCTCGCAGAAAACGCCGAACAACCCTTGCCACAAAAAAAAAATCCTGAACGATTACGCTATTTATGTTACATATGAAAAGCCGACGAGTTTCTTGCCGGGAAATCAAGGTCCGCAATCGTCAGGCGGTTTGGTGATAGTTGTTTGACAGGATGATTTTATTTTTGCTGGAAACCGGTTGGTTGTGACATTCGACCCGGATTCGCCGGATGAGCCAATTGCCGGAATACTTTCGGTGCAGGAAGGAACATTTGAAACCGGGTGTTGGATCGCCGGTCGCCGTTTGAATGGCGATCAGACACACCAGGTAAAGAATCTTCGGATTCAAAAAGGCATATTGGCATTCAACGAATAAAACTATACCGTTATAATTTAAGAGTTTAATTTCAAGGAATTTAAGAAATGAAAATCGCAAATGCTATGATTGCGGGATTAATTCATGAATTTCCTGAAAATATTCAATTGAGCCCGATTTGCTCAGGCGGAAGAGGTATAGCCGGAGTAAAAATATCGAACTAGTTTTAGCGCCCCGAAATTTTGCAAACTTATTGAAGCCGTGAAATGACAGGATACGAAGATTTTTGAGCAATTCTGGAGGTTGTTTGGTTTGTGATGAATCGCGATAAAAGAATTTTTATAATATCAATTGCCTGCGTTTTATTGATTCCGACGGCGATAATTGTTCGTGCTGAAGACGGGTATCGTTTGTGGCTCAGATACAATTCGCTGTCAACTGAAACGGCACGAATTTATCGCTCAAGCATCAAGACCTTGGTTTTTAGCGGAAATTCAGAAACAATTAATGCCGCGCGAAACGAATTGGAAACAGGTTTGAATGGACTTTTGGACGGGAAAATTTACGTTTCCGATAATTTTTCGGGCAATGATGCGGTGATTGTCGGCACACCGAAATCGTCGTCCGTCATCGCCGCTCTAAAGCTCGAAAATCAATTGTCCGCGCTCGGAAACGAAGGGTTTATCATTCGCTCGTTTAAAATCAAAAATCAAAGCGCCATTGTGATCGCATCAAACGGCGAAACCGGCGCACTTTACGGCGTCTTTCATTTTCTGCGGCTGATTCAAACCCTTCAGCCGATCAACAAATTAAATATCATTGAAAAGCCTCTTTTGCAAATTCGGAGGCTCGATCATTGGGACAATCTCGACGGCTCGATCGAACGCGGTTATGCCGGAAAATCGCTTTGGATTTGGGAAGATCTGCCCGAAAAAATCGACCCGCGTTATTTTGATTACGCGCGGGCAAACGCCTCGATCGGCATCAACGGCGCGGCGTTGAACAATGTCAACGCGAACGCCCAAATTCTTTCGCCCGAATACTTGAAAAAAGTTGCAGCGATCGCCGCCGTATTTCGTCGATTTGGCATCAAAGTTTACCTCTCCGCCCATTTTTCCGCGCCGATGGAACTCGGCGGACTGCAAACCGCCGATCCGTTTGACGACGGTGTCAAAGATTGGTGGCGAACGAAAGTCGATGAGATCTATCGACTAATCCCGGATTTCGGCGGTTTTCTCATCAAAGCAAACAGCGAAGGTCAACCCGGACCGCGAACCTATAACCGAAGCCACGTTGACGGCGCGAATATGCTCGGTGCCGCCCTTGCCCCGCATCACGGCGTCGTGATTTGGCGGGCTTTTGTTTACGATGCGAAACCTGGTTACGACCGCGCCGGTGCGGCGTTTGACAATCTTCAACCGTTTGACGGAAAATTTGCGACGAACGTGCTTTTACAGGTCAAAAACGGTCCGATCGATTTTCAGCCGCGAGAGCCATTTCACCCGCTTTTCGGGGCGATGCCGAAAACTCAGTTGATGCCCGAACTGCAAATTACGCAGGAATATCTCGGCTTTTCAAATCATTTCGTCTTTTTATCGGAGATGTGGCGCGAGGTTTTAGAAACCGATACATTCGCAAAGGGAAAAGGCTCGACTGTCGCAAAAGTTGTTGACGGAAGTTTGTTCAAACAAAAAATTACCGGAATTGCTGGTGTCGCAAACACTGGCACCGACCGCGATTGGACGGGACATGATTTATTGCAGGCAAATTGGTATGCATTCGGGCGGCTTGCCTGGAATCACGAAATTTCATCGGCGCAAATTGCCGATGAATGGATAAAAATGACTCTCACGCACGATCCCACTGCGGTCGCACTTTTGAAAAAAATGATGCTTTCATCGCATAACGCGGTGGTTGATTATATGACGCCGCTCGGGCTTCATCACCAAATGTGGGGCGGACATCATTATGGACCCGCGCCGTGGTGGAACAGTTATGAACGTGATGATTGGAATCCGACCTATTACAACAAAGCCGACGCAAGCGGCATCGGTTTCGATCGCACGAAAACCGGCAGCGGTACGGTCAGCCAATATTTTCCGGCAGTTCGGGATGAGTATTCCGACGTGAAAACGGTTCCCGAAAAATATCTTCTATGGTTTCATCACGTTTCTTGGTCATATAAAATGAAATCTGGCAGAACGCTGTGGGATGAAATGGCTTTGAAATATCAAAGCGGAGTTGACTGGATGCGGCAAACACGCAAAGATTGGAATAATTTGAAGGGCAAAATTGATGACGAAAGATTTGCGGCGATTGCCAAAAAAATGGCGATTCAGGAACGAGATGCGGTTTGGTGGAAGGATGCAAGTTTGAGTTATTTTGAAACTTTTTCAAAGATAGCGCTTCCCGACGGAGTTGAAAAACCACTAAAATCTTTGTCCGATTACAAGAAAATTGACCTGTTTGACGATATTGCCAAAGGGATCGCGAATTTCGATCTTGACCATAAATAGTTTTTTAGAGGAAAATAACTGACATCAAAGGCAACCCCTCTCACCGTTCGATTGAATGTGCCTTGGTGGCACGTGGCGAACATTTTTGAGACTTTTTAATTCGGCTCACGGTTTATTCAACGAGTAAACTCGGAATTCAATTAGCCAAAATATTTCAATTGGGCGAGGTCATTCCGAAATAAATTTTTTTTGGTTTTGTGAAAGGAGAAATGAAATATAAATGGCGGATCCGAACGGAACTGGCAAAATGAACGCTGACAACAACCGGATCGTGGAAAAAGAAAATCTTCGGCGGATTGTCAACAATGTGATCGACACGACCGCTGTGATCGACATTCATACTCATCTATTTCCGTTTGAATTCAATGAATTGAGTTTATCTGGAATTGACGAGTTGCTGACTTATCATTATCTGGTCGCGGAAACTTTTCGTTCCGCAAAAATTTCTCCGGACGATTTCTGGAAATTAACTAAGCCACTGCAAGCCGATCTTGTTTGGCAAACTCTTTTCGTTGAGAATTCACCGCTTTCCGAAGCAACTTGCGGCGTGATCAGCGTTCTCGATTCTTTCGGGCTCGATACAAATGCCGAAAACCTCGCGGAAATTCGTGATTTTTTTCAGTCGCGCGAGGCTTCAATGCATATCAGCGATGTTTTGGAAACAGCCTTGGTCAGCGAACTGGTGATGACGAACGATCCGCTCGACGCGCGGGAAGTCGAAATTTGGCGGAAAAATCAGCCGTTTGATGCTCGTTTTCGAACGGCTTTACGAATGGACAGGCTCTTGAATAGATGGCAAAGTTCTGCCGAAAAACTGAACGGTCAAAATTACAAAGTAGAATCAAACATGAGCGGTCAAACAGTTCGCGAAGTTCGTCGTTTTCTGGATGAATGGATCGAACGGATGAAGCCGCTGTATATGGCGGTTTCACTGCCCGACGATTTTGTATTTTCGACGGACGACACACGAAATCGAATCATCAACGAGATCGTTTTGCCGACTGCCCGCGAACATAGTTTGCCGTTTGCTTTGATGATCGGAGTGCGGCGCAATGTCAATCCGGCTCTTGGCGCTGCCGGCGACGGTTTGGGACGCGCCGATGTCAGTGCGGTCGAGCAGATTTGCGTTGAAAATCCGGACGTTCGTTTTCTGGCGACTTTTCTATCGCGCGAAAACCAGCACGAATTATGCGTTTCAGCTCGAAAATTCAGCAACCTGATGCCGTTCGGCTGCTGGTGGTTTTTGAATAACCCGTCAATTATTTCGGAAATCACGCGTGAACGCCTCGAACTTCTCGGCACGAGCTTTATCCCGCAGCATTCAGACGCACGGGTGCTCGAACACTTGATTTACAAATGGCGGCATTCGCGCCGCGTGATCGCCGAATCACTTTATGATGCTTACGAACGGCTGCTGAATGCCGGACGCGCCGTTACGAAAAAGGAAATTCAGCGCGATGTCACACGAATGTTTTCGGGAAATTTTCGTGAATGGACAGGGCAAAATACGCCTGAAAAAATTGTTACGGTAAATATCAGTTCGAACAAGGGAAAAAGGATTTTTACGCTTGAATAACTAAGCAGTTGAGCAAATGTAGTGCGAGATTTTGTTTTCGCTCAGAGTCAGCGCCTTCAGTTTGTCTGTCCGCTTGCGAAGTCGGGGCAGTTCCAAGTTAAATCGTGAACTCGAAGTAAAACAAAATAACAATAAACTTCTACTCAGTTGTTTGGCAAGGGTTTTCTTTTATTGCAATTTTGCAAGCATTTCGCTTGCGCAACAGCCGAAATTTTATGAATATTCATCAACGTATTCTTTCTTTTTTATTGCTTCTTACATTTGTTTTGTCGCTTGCGCCGAGCCGGCAGATCAATGCACAAAAAGAAAATTCATTTCCATATAAAAATCCGAAACTGACCGTTGACATTCGCGTCAAGGATTTGGTTTCGCGGATGACTTTGGAAGAAAAGGTTTCTCAAATGCAGAACGAGGCGGCGGCGATTCCGAGGCTCGATGTCCCTGAATATGATTGGTGGAACGAGGCTTTGCACGGTGTCGCGCGGGCGGGAATTGCGACGGTCTTTCCGCAGGCGATCGGAATGGCGGCGACCTTTGATGAAAAGTTGATCGGACAGATCGGCGATGTTGTTTCGACCGAAGCGCGTGCGAAAAACAACGAGTATTTACGCCGCAATGATCGGGCGCGTTACAAAGGTTTGACTTTTTGGAGTCCGAATATCAATATTTTCCGAGACCCGCGGTGGGGACGCGGACAGGAAACCTGGGGCGAAGATCCCTTTTTGACAGGCACACTCGGCACCGCTTACGTACGGGGTTTGCAGGGCAATGATCCGAAATACTTGAAGGTCGTATCAACTGTCAAACATTTTGCCGTCCACAGCGGACCCGAACCTGACCGACACGGTTTCAACACCGATGTCAGCGAACGCGATTTGCGCGAAACTTATCTACCCGCTTTTCGGCAGACGATTCTAGAAGGCGGCGCGGTCGGTGTGATGTGCGCCTACAACGCGATTGATGGTCAACCTGCCTGCGCTAACGATATGCTTTTGGGTAAAATTCTACGCGGTGAATGGAATTTTAAAGGACACGTTGTTTCCGACTGCGGCGCGATCGATGATATTTACAAAGGTCATAAATTCGTTAAAACCGAGGAAGAAGCAGCGGCAATCGCGGTCAGAAAAGGAACTGATTTGACCTGCGGCAAGGAATATAAATCGCTAATTCAAGCGGTCAAGGACGGCTTGCTTAAGGAATCGGAAATTGATACGGCGGTCATAAACTTGTTGAAGATCCGCTTTCGTCTCGGTCAATTCGATCCGCCCGAAATGGTTAAATACACACAGATTCCGATTTCCGAAAACGATTCACCCGCGCATCACGAACTTTCGCTGCAAGCCGCTCGCGAATCACTCGTGCTTTTGAAAAACGATGATCTGTTGCCGCTCAAAAAAGATCTGAAAACCGTCGCGGTGATCGGTCCGAACGCCAACGACGCGGATGTTTTACTCGGAAATTACAACGGTCAGCCATCGGTTTCGGTAACTGCGCTCGAAGGAATCAAAAATAAACTTCCGAACGCGAAAATATTATATTCGCAGGGAATATATCCGACAGGCGTTTTCTATGAGCCGATTGCCGAAAGCTCATTGACAAATCTGAAAGCCGAATATTTCAACAATCGCGAACTTCAAGGCGAACCTGCCTTGACCAGAAACGACAAACAGATCAATTTCAATTGGGGTTCGCTGAGTCCTGCCAAAGAAGTGAATGAAGATAATTTTTCTGTTCGCTGGACCGGCAAATTAACCGCGCCTGAAACCGGTAGATACGATCTCGGTTGGCGCAGCAACGGCGGAGTGAGAGTTTTTCTCGACGATCAGCTTGTTTTTGAAGAATTGAAAAATCCGCGGACGCGCAATATCAACCAAGAATTCGATTTTGTCGGCGGAAAAACATACGATTTGCGCGTCGAATATTTCGAAAACGCCAATCATTACGCATCGGCAAAATTGATGTGGAAACCGCCGACCGCGCAGGTAAGATTACGCACAGACGCGCTCGAAAAAGCTCGTCAGGCGGACGCGGTTATTATGGTGATGGGCATTTCACCAATTGTCGAAGGCGAAGAAATGGAAGTTAAACTCGAAGGTTTTAAAGGCGGCGATCGCACCGACATCGGGCTTCCGAAACCACAACAAGATTTAATAAAAGCAATTAAAGCGCTCGGAAAGCCGGTCGTGTTGGTGACGATGGGCGGCAGCGCGCTTGCACTCAACTGGGAAAACGAAAACATTCCGGCGATTTTGCACGTCTGGTATCCCGGACAATTTGGCGGAACGGCGATCGCTGATGTACTTTTCGGCGATTATAATCCGGCGGGACGATTGCCCGTCACGTTTTATAAATCGATCAACGACCTTCCGCCGTTCGATGATTATAAAATGGAAGGCAGAACTTACAGGTTTTTCAAAGGCTCACCACTTTTCCCCTTCGGCTACGGCTTGAGTTATACGAAATTTGCATATCGGAATTTGAAATCAAGATCGAGCATCAAATCCGGTCAAAACATCGTTGTTTCAGCCGAGGTTGAAAACACCGGAAAGCAAGCAGGCGATGAAGTCATTCAGCTTTACATTACCGATTCTGCCGCGAGCGTTCCCGTGGCGATCTGCAATTTAGCGGGCGTCAAGCGAATATATCTGCAACCCGGCGAAAAAAGAAATGTATCGTTCACGATTACGGCGCGGCAGATGTCCTTGATTCTGGATAACGGAAAGCGCGTGATTGAACCCGGCGATTTTTCGATCA